>JALOLW010000253.1 GCA_025455795.1 Spirosomataceae bacterium | reverse complement strand
ACGATACGCTCAAAAACCAAGTGAATCCGCACTTTTTGTTCAACTCACTCAATATTTTGAGCGCACTCATCCCCGAAGACCCTCAGAGTGCCGTCGGGATGGTAGAACGAATGTCGAAAGTGTTTCGCTACAATCTTCAAAACAAAGACCGAGTTACGGTAGAAGTAGCTACCGAACTCAAAATCGTGGAAGCGTACCTGTTTATCAACAAAATGCGCTTTGGTGATAACCTCCAATACCAAGTTGCGCCTTTGGGCGAACTTACCACCAAGCAAATCGTAACGCAGGGGTTACTTACGCTGGTCGAAAACGCCATCAAACACAACGAATGTTCGAGCGAGAAGCCGCTTCACATCCACATCGCAGCCGATAGTGAGGGGGTATTGGTCAAAAACAACTACCAACCCAAAAACAAACAATTTTTGGAGTCCACGGGCATCGGTCTAAGCAACCTCAAAAGCCGCTATCAACTCCTCACTTCCAAGCGTGTTAAAATCACGGAAGACGCAGCGTTTTTTGAGGTTTGGATTCCCTTTGTGTAATGTCCTTCTCAACATTCCGTCATACTTAGCGCGAGGCCAGCTTCGGACGTTTCCTTGTATTTTTTGGACATATCGCGGCCCGTGGCACGCATCACTTTGATAACACTGTCAAACGAAATCTTTTGCATTTTGGGGTTGATGGTCATGGCCAGCAAGTAGGCGTTGTAGGCTTTGGCCGCGCCCATGGCGTTGCGCTCGATGCACGGAATCTGCACGTAGCCGCCGATAGGGTCGCAGGTCATGCCGAGGTGATGCTCAATCCCTATTTCTGCCGCTGCTTCGATTTGCTCGATATTGCCACCTGCCGCGTAGGCAAGCATGGCGGCACCCATGGCCGAAGCCGTGCCGATTTCGCCCATGCAGCCCATTTCAGCGCCCGAAATACTGGCGTTGTGTTTGACCAAAAAACCAATCGCCGCCGCCGCCAGCATCCCGTCGCGCATTTTTTGGGGTGAATAATGAAAATGATGTTTCATCAAGTAAGTCAGTCCTGGAAACACGCCCGACGCGCCCGAAGTAGGTGCCGTGACGACGATATTGCCCGCCGCGTTTTCTTCGGAGGCAGCCAAACAGTAGGCATTCAAAAAAATCAAGAAACTATCGGTAGTTGAAGCGTGATTTTTGGCTTGTTGGTACAAAATAGGTGCTTTGCGCTGAAGACGAATGTTGCCCGGCAAGATGCCTTTACTTTTGACGCCCCGCTTCACGGCCTTGTGCATAAAATCCACGATTTGGTCAATCCGCCGCAGGATTTCTTTTTCGGGCAAGCCCGAAATCGCCATCTCGTTTTGAATCATCAACGCCGACAGCGACAACCGACTACCTTTCAAGTGGGCTTTCAATTCTTCCATCGTCGCGTACGGAAACTTCGGGCTGCGGTCGGTTGTACCTTCGGGGGCTTTGCCTTTTTGTTGGATAAACCCACCGCCGATAGAGTAATATTCGCTTTCGAGCAAAACACCCTCGTTGGCATCCAACAGTTGCAAAATCATTGTATTGGGGTGAGGAAAGTCGGTTTTGCCTCGGTGATACACCAAACTCCTCGCCGATACGGCAATCTGCTGCTGTTGGAACTGGACAAAATACACGTCGCTTTCTTGGCGCATAAGTTGGTTGAGGGCTTTGGGGTCGCAGGTGGGTGGTTGCCAACCCAACAACCCGCCTACGATGGCGCGGTCGGTGCCGTGTCCTTTGCCCGTGGCACTGAGCGAGCCGTACAGATGAATCCGAATGATTTGGGCGCGTTGGGCGATTTCGGCGGGCAGCCCACACAAGTCTTGCCAAAACAAATAGGCAGCTTTCATGGGGCCTATCGTGTGTGAACTCGACGGACCCGGACCAACTTTGAACAAATCAAAGATGGATGTGGTGATAGGGTTTTTGGGATTCATCGCTCTGTGATTTTACCAACTTACTTCTTCGCTCTTAGGTTAGCTCTGACGATTACATTGCCGCTCACGGGGTCGCTTTCGTTGTGGAGGCGGTCAAAGGCCGTCACGGTGTAGTGGTAGCGGTGGCCTCTTACGGCAGTGCGGTCTATGGCACGGGTTTGGGCTTCGTAGCATACCGCCAATATTTTGTGAGGATTGGTGGTTTTGACCGCATTTTCTTCGGAGCGATACACCACATAATAGCGCGCTGTTTCGCCGTCGCGGGCGGGTTCGGGTGCTTGCCAGCGTATGTCCACGCCGTCGGGCGTGTCAGTGGCGGTTAAGTTGCGTACGTTGCGCGGAGGTATTTTGTCTTTCCATGGCATGGTAGGAGGCAAGGCTATTTCGCTGTACAAATCCTCTTTTAATGAATCTGTGTGTCCTAAGCTATTGTTAATCAATGATTTGGAGCTAAAAAACACACTTCCTTGAATTTTATCACTCTGCCTGATGTACCGAATCTGATTGGGGATTTCGGAAGGATTGGCCCATGCTTTGTCGCGGTCTTGCGTCCCTACGCGGTACGCCCCGTGTCCGATGTACAGATGTCGCCCGTAGGTGTGTTGAACCCACCAATCAGTCAAAACTTTGAAAGGCACTTTGTCAAAAGTCGTGGTGAAATAAATCTGCGGGAGCATATAATCCACCCAGCCTTCCTTCATCCATTTTTTGGTGTCGGCGTAGAGATTGTCATAAGAAGTTTGGCCTGCTTGCGTAGCCGAGCCAGTGGGGTCGTCTTTTTTGTTGCGCCACACCCCAAACGGGCTAAGGCCAAACTTCACGTGCGATTTTTCGTCGTTGATAGCGTCCGCGATTTGTTTCACGAGAATATCCACGTTGTTGCGCCGCCAATCGTCCTTTGATTTGAAGCGAGTGCCGTATTGTTTAAACGCCGCTTCGTCTTTGAGTGTTTGGCCTGTCACGGTGTAAGGATAAAAATAATCGTCGAAGTGAATCCCATCCACGTCGTAGTTTTTCACGATGTTGAGCGTGACGTCGGTGATGTAGTCGCGTACTTCGGGCAAGCCAAAATTGAACAATTTATAGCCATCATAATCAAAAACCCATTCGGGGTGTTTGCGCCCGATGTTATCGTTGGCAATACTTTTGCTGGCTTTGTGAACGGTACGGTTGAGGTTGAGCCAAGCATGAAACTCGATGCCCCGCTTGTGACATTCTTCAATCATAAAGGCCGTGGGGTCATAAAACGGCTCGGGGGCTTTGCCCTGCTTGCCCGTAAGCCACTCCGACCACGGCTCGTTGCTTTTGGCGTAGAAAGCATCTGCTGCAGGCCGAATCTGCACCAACACGGCGTTGATGCCCGTGCGTTTGTGCGCTTCGATGATGCGCACAAATTCATCCCGCTGCTGCTCAGGCGTGAGGGTTTTGCGACTTGGCCAGTCTATGTTGTCCACGGTGGCTATCCATACAGCCCGAAATTCGCGTTGGGCGCGGCGTGGCGCAAAATCGCGCGGGGTGGTGGCAGGTTTTTTGGAACTTTTGCATCCTTCCAACGCCAAAAATGAGAACAAAAAAATCCAAGCAAGGTGTTTTTTCATCAGTTCAAAAGCGTTTTGACCAACGTCTGCACCAGTTTGCCGTCGGCCACGCCCGCCAGTTCTTTCATGGCCACACCCATTACCTTGCCCATGTCCGAAGGTGCTTTTGCGCCTACGCGAGTGATGATGTCCTGCAATTTGACCTTCACTTCGTCTTCGGAGAGTTGTTTGGGCAGGTACTCTTCTATGACTGCGAGTTCTGACACTTCTTTTTCCAACAAGTCGGGGCGATTTTGCTGCTCAAAAATCGCTGCGGAGTCTTTGCGTTGTTTGGCGGCTTTGGTAAGGATTTTGATTTCGTCGTCCTCGGTCAGTGGACCTTTGGCGCCTTCTTTGGTTTCTTCGAGCATTATCAGCGACTTGATGGCTCTCAATGCCCGCAAACGGTCTTGGGCTTTGTCGCGCATGGCTTGCTTGATGTCTTCGTCTATCCTTTGTTTGAGTGACATAGTGTAGGGGAAAAAGATTAGATTTTTTTGCAAATCTATAAAAAAACGATGGAAGCCTTTGAAAATTTAAGATAGCTTCCGTAAATTTGCAGTCCCAAAATGGAGATTGTAGCTCAGTTGGTTAGAGCGTCGGATTGTGGTTCCGAAGGCCGCGGGTTCGAGACCCGTCTTTCTCCCTCTTCAAAAAAGCCTTGACTTCGGTCAAGGCTTTTGTTTTTCTAAACCTTTCTACTTTTGCTTAGTTATTCTATAAATCAGAAGTCCTACTTCTCGGTTGTATCGTGTATTTCTCCTTTCCAAAAGCCAATTTGATAACTCTTTTTAAAAGTTGTTAAATTGTGGAGAGCCAAATTGAGCAATATCAATCATTGTAAAAATGTATTCCAAAATTCAGGCGTACTTCCACGACGACGTCGTTGAGCGAGTTGTTAAAATAATCATTATTTTAATGCACCTTGCAGGCTTTATAGGGCTTCAATACCCTGATTCACAGTCTTTCTTCAAGTTATTAGTGCCTTTTCATTTACTTACTTCGTTGGCTTTGGTGTTTATGTATCACGAACACTGGCATCGTTCTGCGCTGTTGTTTTTTGTGGTAGCCTATTGCGCAGGTTTTGTAGTAGAATGGTTAGGGGTACACACAGGCGTTATTTTTGGTCAATACCTGTATGGTGATACTCTCGGCTTCAAGCTATGGAAAATCCCAGTCGTGATAGGAGCCAACTGGCTGACACTCATCTACTGTGCAGGGGTAGTGGTCAGTGATTGGGTAGATACTATTTGGAGCAAAGCTTTCGTTGCGGCGGCGTTGGTAGTGGGCTTGGATGTACTGATAGAACCCGTGGCGATGCGCCTTGATTTTTGGGGCTGGACAGCAAGCAGCGTGCCTTTTCAAAACTACGTAGCTTGGTACATTGTCGCTTTGGGGCTACTTCTGCTTTTTTACAGACTTCCTTTCCAAAAGAAAAACAAGCTGGCAGGAGTGATATTGACTTGCCAAGCCATATTTTTTGTGGCTCATAATATCACGTATATACTCAAAAAATAGTCACGTATATGACTGATTTACAAAAACTTATAAAACATTGTTGCGCCGAACAGCGTTTTGTTTATTGTGTAAAGCAAAATAAACAAGTATTCCACCATCAGAATAGTCACTAAAATCAAGTCTGTTTAACTTTTTTTCAAAATAGTTAAACAAAAATTAGGAATCTATATTTCTTCCTCCTACATTTGAAGAATAATCCAAAAAGTAATTAGTTGTTTTCGAGCTTAATAAGTTACTTTTTGATTCCTTTTAAATCCCACTTTTCACCAAAAATCAATCACCAATGAGTAATTATTCGATTCGAGATTTGGAGCAGTTGTCAGGCATCAAAGCGCATACTTTGCGTATTTGGGAGCAACGCTACAACATCATCCAGCCCAAACGGACGGATACGAATATTCGTCTGTACGATGATCAAGACCTCAAACTCGTCCTCAATATTTCGCTATTGAAAGACCACGGGTATAAAATCTCCGAAATTGCACAGTTGTCTTTGGATGAAATGGGTAAGGAAGTGATGATGATTTCAGACCGTAAACTCAACTATCCCGACCAAATTCACGCGCTGACGATTTCGATGATTGACTTGGATGAAGAGCGTTTTGAAAAAATCATCAGTACGAACTTTCTCCAATTCGGTTTTGAAAACACGATGACTAACATCATTTATCCGTTTTTGAGCCGTATCGGCACGCTTTGGGTAACGGGTTCTATCGGGCCAGCGCAGGAGCACTTTATGACCAATCTCATCCGCCAAAAAATCATCGTGGCCATAGACGGACAAGTCATCAAACACCGCCCCGACGTGAAGCGATTTATGCTTTATCTACCTGAGGGAGAGCTACATGAGATTAGTTTGTTGTTTGCCAGCTATATGATTCGTTCTCGCAACCACAAAGTGATTTATTTGGGTCAAACGCTTCCTTTCAACGAGCTGGTTTTTGCCCACGACGTTCACAAGCCTGACTGTATTTTTTCCATTATCACTTCTGTGCCATCGAGCGAGGAGGTGCAGGGCTACGTGACGCGCTTGTGTGAGCAGTTTCCCGATACCAAAATCTTTTTGACTGGCTATCAGATTGTAGGTCAAGACATTGAAGTAGGAGCTAACGGAAAAATCATTAACAAAATAGACGATTTGTTGGCTATCTTGAATTAATAATAGCCATTTGGAATCAGGTAATTTTGGACGTAATCCGTAATCCCTTCCTCCAACGAATGA
>JALOLW010000008.1 GCA_025455795.1 Spirosomataceae bacterium | reverse complement strand
GTTTCGTATCAATTGATGGCTATACTTTCGACACTTTATACCGAAACGTCTTTTGTGAAATAGGGGTCGTAATAATGCTCGTAGAAATAATCAGCGATTTCGACGGCGGTAGTGACCCACACGTCTTTGTGTGACGTGATATAGCCCAATGCTTCCTCAAATGCTTTGACACGGTGCGGATGCCCTACCAAATACGCATGAAGAGGAATGCACATCACCGTACCAGATTCTTCGCCTTCTTCGTAAAGCGTATCAAACTGCCTTTTTAGAATCTCACCGTAGTGCCTCGGGGTGTGAAAATAGGAGTTATAGCAAATCACATCATTGACTTCCAACGAATACGGCATCGAAATCAACCGTCCTTTTTTGACTTTGATGGGCTGCGGTTGGTCGTCTTGAAACAAATCGCAGGTGTATTTGACACCATACTCGGCGATGAGGTCAAAGGTGCGTTCGGTGTGCGTGAGTGCGGGGGCAAGCCACCCTGCTACTGTTTGTCCCGTGGCTTCTTTGACCGTCCTAAACGAGTCCTCAATGATGGCCCGTTCTTGGGCTTCGTCCATGTTGTAGCAGTAGCGGGTGTTGTAAATTCCGTGCGAAAAAAATTCCCAATCACGCTCAACACAGGCTTCAATAATTTCGGGATGGTGCTGACACATCGCCACCGAAAGCGACACACTGCCGCGCACGTTGTGCTTGTCCATGGCTTCCATCATGCGGTAGTGACCCACGCGGTTGCCGTAGTCGCGCATGGAGTAGCCCTGCACATCGGGGTTAGGTTTTGCCCAGGGAGTGCGGGAGGGGTTTTTGGGGGGATTGAGTTCATAAAACTCAATGTTGGGAGCTACCCAAAAGGCCAGTTTCGCCCCGTTTTTCCAGCGGATTTTGGGGCGATTTTGGTAAGGCCAATAGTCGTACAATTGAGGGTCTCGGAGCATGTTGAGGAGAGTTTTTTGTCATCAATGATAGCGCGAGGTGCTGCCGCGTTTAGGCATATCTCAGTTCGCCCGTGGTGAGCGGCGTGACGGGTTCTTCTTTGGGGGTTCGACCTTGCAATTCTGACAGGCGGGCATTGGGCAGATGCGGCAGTACCAACTCACCAAAATGCTCACACTCTTCAATCAACGGATAGCCCGACAAAATAAACGCCCGAATTCCCATGTCCATGTAGCGATTGAGCTTTTCGATCACTTGTTCGGGATTGCCTACAATCGCCGCCCCGCAACCCGACCGCGCCCGACCGATACCACCCCAAAGATAAGGCTCTATGAAGTCATCGGCGTCGGCTTGTTTTCTGAACTCGTCTTGGCGTAGCACCCCCGCCGATTTGGAATCTTGGGTGCGGTGTTTGAGGGCTTCGGCTTGTTCCAAGTCAAATTTTGACATCATGCGTTTGGCCCACGCCCGCGCTTCTTCTTCGGTTTTGCGGACGATGACGTGCGCGCGGAACCCAAAGTCTAACTTGCGCCCGTGTTTGTCGGCGCGCTCGGCCAAATCTTGCATGGTGGCATAGATGCTGTGTTCGGGTTCGGGCCACATCAAAAACACGTCGCAGTATTTGGCACAGACTTCTTTGGAGCCAGGCGAAATCCCCCCAAAATACAGCAAGGGGCCGCCGTTTTGCTGATAGGGTTTTACGGGCGCAGCAGGCAGGTTGATGCCTTTATAAATCTCGCCGTCAAACACCACGCGGTCTTGGGTCCAGCCTTGTTTCAAAATCTCAATCACCTCCTCGCAGCGTTTGTAGCGCATTTCGTGGTCTTCTTTCGTGCCAGGCAAGTCGGAGTTGATGATGTTGATGGTAAGACGGCCCTTCAAAATGTGGTCGAGCGTAGCGATGTGCCGCGCCAACATCGGCGGGTGAATCTCGCCCGTGCGGATAGCCGCCAGCAGGTTGATTTGTTGCGTCTGTGCGCCCGCCGCGCCCGCGTAGGTCAGCACTTCCTGGCCTACCACATACGACGTGGGCAACAAAATATTTTTATAGCCGAGGCGGTCGGCAGTGAGTAGGATGTTTTTGCAATGGTCATAGTTGCTGCGACGATTGGGGTCGAGTTGGCCGAGAAATTCGGTATCGCCGCCGCAGAGGTCGTCAAACCACGCCACTTCGCACACGCGCTGCTCGGTTCTGATGTTTTGGATTCTTTCGATTGGTTCAGGAAGCATACTGAGTAATTTTTGTTTGTGCCGTTTTTGTTTTATTTTCGTTCAAAATTACAAATCATTATGGAAGCAACATATCATTTGGACGAAAGTGAGTTTGATTATCAGTTTTTCAAATCGCTCAAAGCTACTTTTAAGGGGAAGAAACTGGCAATTACGGTCAAACCGCAGAACGAACCTTCAAAAAGCCTCGAAAAATTAATCGAAGACGCTGAAAATGCCGATGTTTGGTACACTTTTGAGGGAGATGAGTTTGAAAAATTTACAGACAAAATTTTAAAGGGAGAGGAGATTGACCATGAACAATATAAGCGAACTAAATCATGAGAAAAGTGACTTTTTCGGGTGATTCTTATGATAAATTCATCGGATTAGTAATAGAGGATGCTAAACTTTTCCAAAGGTTAAATCGTATCATTCAGGAATGTCGGCGAACTCCATTTGAAGGTATTGGAAAGCCTGAACCACTCAAAAATCAGTATAAAGGATATTGGTCTCGTCGAATTGATGATAAGAATCGGTTGATTTATAAAGTAACCCAAGATGAAATCGTTGTCTATGCAATCAAAGGTCACTACGACGACAAGTAATTGTTCTTATTACTTTCTCATTGATTTTCAAGACGATACCATTTTACATTCTGCAAAGCCTCGCGCCGTGAGTAGGCAGTTTTGGAGGGCGAGTAGTGTTTTTCTAAATAATCCAAGACTGTTTTTTCGGCCCCGCCCAAATCCCACAATTTATGATTGCGCTGCATCCAACGGATGCGCTCCTGCCATTGGTCGCGTTTGAGGCGCGTCTGCGTGATGAGTTTGGGCGAATGACAGCCCGTACAATGCGCCTTCACCAGCATCAAATTGGGGTCAATGACCAATCCCGTTTGAGCGTCGAGAGAGTCAAGGCTTGAATGATTGGATGAAAGAATGAGCGAATGAGTGCTATTTTTTTGAATAGCTGCTACAAACACCCAGAAACAAAGCAAAGGCAAAACCAAGTGCTGATAATGAGATAAAAGTGGCTTTTTCATGTTATTTCCAAAATAGTGATAAAATTCCTCTACCGGGGGCTAGGGTGCTACGACCTTCACCGCGATTCGGTGGCAGGCATTGTTGAGATACCCGCCAGGATTCCATTGCGGAATGAGCATCGGTTGGCTTACGCCTTTTTCGTCGGTGGCGCGGGCCCATACTTCATAATAGCCTTTGGAAGGGAAATTGATTTCGGCACTCCAACGCTGCCAAGCGAGTCGGTTTTTGGGAGGGTTTAAGGTGCATTTTTGCCAAGTCGCGCCGTAGTCTATCGAAACCTGCACCTCGCGCACGGCGACGTCGCCCGCCCAAGCGTGGCCGCGTAGCGAGAGCTTTTTGCCCGTATCGAGCATCGCGCCAGATTTCGGAAAAGTAATCAATGACTTGACGGGCATGGACTCTATCACTTTGAAATTTTCGGGGGTTTCGGCCAACTTCTCGCCAGGCTGAATCGGTAAGCGGGGCATACGATAACTGTGACCATCCATTTTGGCCCCGTCGTGTTCTTTGTTGCGTACTGCGATGGTATGCAGCCACTTACCCGATACCGACGCGGGCCACCCACCCACCACCAACCGCAACGGAAAGCCGTGTTGGAGCGGAATATCCTGCCCGTTCATGGCCCAAGCGATGAGCGTTTCGTCTTCCAATGCCTTTTTGATAGGCACACCGCGCGAGATAGCGGCTTTGGCGGGGTCGCGGCTCGGGTGCAGGTCGGCACTGTAATAACCGATATAGACGGCATCGTCTTTCAAGCCCACGTCGGCCAAAATATCTTTGAGGCGTACGCCCGTCCACTCGGCACAACTCACCCCGCCTTGGTCCCACTGATTGCCCGACGTTTGTGGCACAAAGCCCGAGCGGCCGTTGCCGCCACATTCGAGTACCAACTGATAAGTATGAGCCTTAAATTTGGCCTTTAAATCATTGAGCGTGTAGGTTTTGGTGGTTTTGGCCGACTCGCCTTTGATGGTCAATGACCACTTAGAAACGTCTATTTTTTCTTCGGGAGCGACGCCATTGTTGCGGATAAACATCTTCTCGAAAGGTGTTACCTCATCGTCGAGGAGATGGGCGGGAGTTTCTACTACCCAGGGTTTATCGCTGAGGGTCATCAAGTCGGGGTGTTTGCCATTGAGGGCGTTTTCGAGGGCAAGCGGTACGTAATGAGCGGGGATGTGGGCCGCAAAAGCTACTTCTGTGCCGATAACACTCGCCAATGTCCCCAAAACGGATTTTTTTAGAAACCCTCGGCGGTTGTGAATACTGGAACTTTTCATGTTTTAACTTTAATTTTCGAGATAACAATGAAGTACGGGAGATGATTTTTGTTCTTTGATGATTCTTTACACAGAGAGTCGCAGAACGATTTATCGCTGTGAAGTTATAGAGAGTCACAAAGACTTATCTGGTTGAACATTAGACTTTTAATAAATAACCTCCGTGGTTCTCTGGGCTTTATTTCTCCGTGGGACTCTGTGTAATGGATTATGACAATGAGTAAAAAATCAAGATTAAGAGTGAATTAAAAAAACACAAATGCGGACAAATATAGTGTTTATATTTGTGCCAACATTCACCAATGCGCATGATTCCAACACTTGCTACCATCGAAGCCGCCGCCGAGCGCATTCGCCCGCACGTACATCGCACGCCTGTACTTACGTGTCAGACCCTCAATCGAGTCAGCGGGGCAGAAATCTATTTTAAATGCGAAAATTTTCAAAAAATAGGAGCTTTCAAAGCCCGTGGCGGGGTCAATGCGGTGCTGTCGTTGTCGGCAAATGAACTCCAAAACGGCGTGACAACCCACTCCTCGGGCAACCACGCGCAGGCCATCGCCTACGCGGCGGGACTGGTAGGAACGAAGGCGTATATCGTGATGCCGCGCACCGCGCCCCAAGTCAAAAAAGATGCGGTGCGAGGCTATGGCGCAGAGGTCATAGAGTGTGAGCCTACACTCGACGCCCGCGAAAGCACTGTGCAGCAGGTGATTGAGCAATACGGCTCTACCATGATTCACCCTTTCGATGACTACCGAGTGATAGCAGGACAAGCTACTGCCGCCAAAGAACTCATCGAAGATGCTGGTCTATTTGACATCATCATGGCACCCGTAGGCGGTGGAGGGCTGTTGAGTGGTACGGCTTTGAGTACGCACTATTTGTCACCTACGACGGAGGTCATTGCGGGCGAACCCGAAGGGGCTGCCGACGCGGTGTTGTCTTTTGCCTCGGGGCATATCGAAAAAGCACCTTTCATCAATACGATTGCCGACGGACTGCTGACCAATTTGGGGGAGAAAACGCTGGAAATCATTCGTTTGCACGTCAAAGACATCCTCCTCACTTCCGACCCCGAAATCATCGCCGCCATGCGCTTGATATGGGAGCGCATGAAAATCATCATTGAGCCGTCGTGTGCCGTGCCGTTTGCGGCTCTATTGCGAAACAAAGAGCGTTTTGTGGGCAAAAAAGTAGGCATCATCCTCACGGGCGGGAATGTTGATTTGGGGAAATTGCCGTTTTAAAGTAGATTTTATTCACTTTCCTTACCCTTCCATGAAACCCCACTTCACCAACATACAAGCCCAGAGAGAAGGCAATTTTCAAGCCACAGGGACGGCCCTGCCCAAACTCCCAAACCATAAATCTTTTGTCACTGCCGAAGGCATTAAGCTTAAGGCTGTTTTTACACAAGCCGACGTAGCCGAGGCCCAACATTTGGGCTTTGGGGCGGGCATTCCGCCTTATTTGCGCGGGCCGTACAGCACCATGTACGTGCAGCAGCCGTGGACGATTCGGCAATACGCGGGTTTTTCGACGGCAGAGGCTTCCAATGCTTTCTATAGGCGCAACTTGGCCGCAGGACAAAAGGGCCTTTCGGTGGCGTTTGATTTGGCTACCCACCGAGGCTACGACTCCGACCACCCGCGCGTGGTGGGCGACGTGGGCAAGGCGGGCGTGGCTATTGACAGCGTGGAGGACATGAAAATCCTGTTCGACCAAATTCCGCTCGACCAAATGAGCGTTTCGATGACCATGAACGGGGCCGTGCTGCCCATCATGGCGTTTTATATCGTAGCCGCCGAAGAGCAGGGCGTAAAACCCGAGCAACTTTCGGGAACGATTCAAAACGATATTTTGAAGGAGTTCATGGTACGCAATACCTACATTTATCCGCCCGCGCCGAGTATGCGTATCATTGGTGATATTTTTGCTTATGCGAGTCGGTACATGCCCAAGTTCAACAGCATCAGTATCAGTGGCTACCATATGCACGAAGCGGGTGCACCCGCTCACCTCGAACTCGCCTATACGCTGGCCGACGGCCTCGAATACATCCGCACTGGTTTGGCAGCTGGTATGGATATTGACGATTTTGCGCCCCGTTTGTCGTTTTTTTGGGGCATTGGCATGAATCATTTTATGGAAATCGCCAAAATGCGGGCAGGGCGATTGCTCTGGGCTAAAATCGTGAATCAGTTTGCGCCTAAAAACAAAAAATCGCTGGCACTCCGCACCCACTGTCAAACGTCGGGTTGGAGTTTGACCGAACAAGACCCCTTCAACAACGTCGCCCGTACCACCATCGAAGCCATGGCGGCGGCGTTGGGGCATACGCAGAGTTTGCACACCAATTCGTTGGACGAGGCCATTGCCCTCCCAACTGATTTTTCGGCGCGGATTGCCCGCAACACCCAGCTTTACCTCCAACATGAAACCGATATATGCCGCGTGGTGGACCCCTGGGGCGGGAGTTATTACGTGGAATACTTAACCAAGGAACTGACCGAAAAAGCCTGGGCGTTGATTGAAGAAGTAGAGCAAATGGGCGGCATGACCAAAGCCATCGAAGCGGGTTTGCCCAAAATGCGCATCGAAGAAGCCGCCGCCCGCAAGCAAGCGCGCATTGACAGCGGCAAAGACGTGATAGTGGGAGTCAATAAATTCAGACCCGATTCCGAACAGCCCTTAGAAGTACGCGATATAGACAATCAAGCCGTGCGCGAAGCCCAAATCGCTCGAATCAAACGAATCAAGGAAACACGGAACACGGAACAAGTCAATCAAATTCTCGAGAAAATCACCGAAGCCGCCAGTCATCCCACCCCCCATCTGGGGGCTGGGGGGCTTCTCTCCCTCGCCGTCGAAGCTGCCCGCGCTCGGGCTACTTTGGGTGAAATCTCGGACGCAATGGAACAAGTTTTTGGAAGATATAAAGCTGTGATACGTTCAATATCAGGAATTTACAGTGCCGAAGTCTCCGACGACGAGAACTTCCGCCTCGCCCGCGAAATGGCCGACCGCTTTGCCGAAATGGAAGGCCGCCGTCCGCGCATCATGGTAGCCAAAATGGGGCAAGATGGCCACGACCGTGGCGCCAAGGTCATCGCTACGAGTTTTGCCGATTTGGGCTTTGACGTGGACATGGGGCCGCTTTTCCAAACCCCCGAAGAAACCGCCCGCCAAGCCGCCGAAAACGACGTGCATATTGTGGGTGCGTCGAGCCTTGCGGCAGGCCACAAAACCCTCGTGCCGCAGCTCATCGCAGCACTCCGCGAGCTGGGCCGTGACGACATCATGGTGATAGCAGGCGGCGTGATTCCTGCCCAAGACTATGATTTTTTGTACCAAGCAGGCGTCAAAGGAGTCTTTGGTCCGGGTACTATCATCTCCGTAGCCGCGCAGAAGATTTTGAAAGAGTTGATGGGGGAGTGAAACTGACTTTTTAATCAAAACCCACTTATGATTACAAGACTCAAAGTTCAAGGATTTAAGAATTTGTACGATGTAGAATTGTACTTCGGTCCGCTTACTTGTATTGCAGGTACAAACGGCGTTGGCAAATCCAATCTCTTTGATGCGCTCAAATTTTTGGGAGAGTTGGCCAATAAAACGCTGCTTGAAGCTGCGCTTTCCATCAGAAATCCTGATAATGAAAAACGCTCTAAGTCACTTGATATTCGGAATATTTTCTTCAATGATGGGCAAAAATACTGCGACCAAATGTCTTTTGAGGTGGACTTGATTTTGCCAGAAAATGCCGTGGACGATTTGGGACAAAAAGCGGAAGCTACCACTACTTTTGTAACATACAGTTTGAGTATTGGCTATAATGAAATCAATAAAAATATACTTGAAATCAAAAGTGAACAACTTAAACAATTGAATCAAACAGATTATAAAAAAATATTGTCAAAAATGGGATTTAGTAAGGAGTGGATAAAAAGTGTTTCGGGTGGAGTGCGGAGAAGTGCCTCGGCTTTTATCGAAACGCACGATGATAAAGTAAGCATTAGTCAAGACCAACAAAAAGGGAGAAACAAAAGCCTCCAAATTCAAACCCTTCCACGTACCATTCTTTCAACGGCCAACGCGATTGAAACCCCTACGGCGTTGGTTTGTAAACGAGAAATCGAATCTTGGCGGTTTCTCCAATTAGAACCCTCGGCATTGCGTAGTGCCGACGATATGGCCGAAGCCAATCAACGAATCCAAGCCAATGGAGCGCATCTGCCCGCCACGCTGTATAGACTTCATAGTCAAAATGAGAAAGTACAAACGGCCATCGCCAATCGCTTGTCTGAGTTGATTGATGATGTGTTTGAGATTAACGTGGACA
This sequence comes from Spirosomataceae bacterium, assembly GCA_025455795.1. Lineage (GTDB taxonomy): Bacteria > Bacteroidota > Bacteroidia > Cytophagales > Spirosomataceae > Runella. Next base: position 12,737 of record JALOLW010000008.1, on the reverse strand, counting down.
AAGACGAAAAGCGCGATATTTTGACACTAATGCTCAAAGGTAAAGATAGCAACTTCTTGCCTGCCAGTTCTTTATCAGATGGTACGCTGCGATTTCTGGCTCTTTCTATCATTGAATCTGACCCGAGCGAGCAAGGTTTGATATGCTTAGAAGAACCCGAAAATGGGATTCACCCTGCCCGAATACCAGCTATGCTACGGCTTTTGAAAGATATTGCTACCGATGCTGACTTGCCTACGGGCAACGACAATCCGCTTCGTCAAGTTATCATCAATACACACTCTCCACTGGTTGTATCGGAGGTAGAAGAAGGAGAACTTTTGGTAGCTGAACCAATAACGTACCAAGAAGATGGGCGTCGGTTTGAAGGGGTAACCTTCAAGCCACTTTCAGGAACATGGCGTCACAGTGAGCAGTTTTATTCGGGACGGCCTACTACAAAAGCGACTTTACTAAATTACCTTTATCCATTGGGAGGAGTTGAAGAAGATGCTGCCGAACAGCCACCAACACAAGTTCCCAACAAGCGTAAGGTAAGACAGCGGCCAGAGATAACGGGACAATTGCCTATTTTTCAAAACCCAATCGTATAGGCATGGAAAGAAAAAACTACGTACTAATTTCAGACGGAAGTTCTGACCGTTGCCTATTGCCTATCATTGATTATTGGTTGAGTAAATACTTTCCAGAGGTCATTTTCCAAGGAGAAAATGCTGTTTTTCGCACTTCTCAACCTAAAACGCTCGCTGACAAGATTAAGGAGGCCATTGTTCAATACGAGCCCGATTGGATTTTTGTGCATCGTGATGCCGAAAAAGAGAACGAACCTTTACAAAAACGGGCAAAGGAAATTGAAGAGGCGGTCGGAAAAGTACAGCCTGTGCAGACCATTGTCAAAATAATTCCTATCAGAATGACCGAGGCTTGGCTGCTGATTGACGAAAAAGCCATCAGAAGGGCAGCAGGAAACCCAAACGGAAAGGTACGCTTAGAGATACCCAAAGTATCACAGTTGGAGCAAATAGCCAATCCAAAAGAATTGTTATCTCAATTACTCCGCCAAGCCAGTGAACTGTCAGGACGAAGTTTGGCAAAGTTAAATGTTGATAAAGCTCGGCATTTGGTGGCCGAACATACACAAAACTACGAATTGCTGTCTCAACTGAGCGCGGTCAAGCATTTTCAAAGGCAATTAGAGGCATTTCAATAACAGGCAAGCTCCTACAACTGCACTTTCAGACCGATATTCAAAAATCGCCCATCCAAGGGCACCCAGATTTCAGTGAGTTGGGGCGTGTTGTAAGGCTGCGACCGCAGATTTTGGTAGCGTGTCTGACGGGTATCGGTAAAATTCTCGGCGTTGAAAAACAACACTTTCCAATTACTCTTCCTCTCCTTCGCCTTTGATAAGTTCGGCTTGCAGGGTTTGGGCGCCTGTGAGTACGATGGGTAGCGTGGGTTTTTGGGCAAAAATCACTTCTACAAACCCGTCTTGTGTCGCGCCTGTTTTGATCTCAACGGGTTGAAAAACGCCCGCTGAAGTTTTGACAAAAACGTGTGCTGTTTCACCCGTGCGTACCACGGCAGTTTCGGGCAGTACGGTGGCTTGACGTGGAGCAGTTTCTACCTTACCGCTGATGTACTGCCCTGCCAGTACCCGCGCCCCGTTGAGGGTAGCGTAGGCATCTACGGTGCGGGTGGTAGCGTCAAAATTATTGCTCAAATTTACTATCGTGGCCGAACCGCCCTCAAACATGACTTTTTGACCAATTTTGATTTGGGGTAAGTCTTTTTCAAATACTTTCAGCACCAGTCGCGCACCCGTCTGATTCACAATCTCAAAAAGAACATCGCCTGCTTTGACCGTCATACCGATGTTGGCTTGAATACGTTTGACCACTCCCGCAATGGGCGCACGAAGGGCAACAACCCGCACAATCTGGCTGGTTTTGAGGCTTTGGGGATTCAGTCCAAGGAGTTGGAGTTTGGCTTCTAAGCCTTGTTGGGTTGCTTCCAGTACGCGCACGTCGGCCTCAGCCTGCTGAAGTTTTCGTTTGGCACCAATGTCTTCTTGCGCCAGCGTAGTTTGACGCTGACGTTCTTGCTCGGCAAACGTGAGCTGACCGCGTGTTTTCCAATAATCTTCCTGCAACTGAATCAGTTCGAGGCTTTCGACGGTGGCCAAAGTACTACCCTTGCCGATGGTTTGGCCTGTCTGTACGCCAATGCTCCTGACCATCCCCGCAATCGGAAAACTCACCGAGGCGGTCTGCTGTGGAGGGGCTTCGACGGTGCCGTTGAGAGCGATGGCATCATAGACCAGTTGCGTACGGGTGGTGCCAAGACTGATGCCAAAGTTTTTTTCTTGGGCGGCAGTGAGTTTGAGTTCAGATGGCAGGGGGGCGGCTTCTTCGGTAGTCGTTGGGGCTTCGGCACAACTACTGAGTAAGACAAAGCAGGCAACGGGCAAAAGGCATGGAATGGCCCATCCTTGAAATGATTTTTTTTTCATGCGACAATTTATGTTTGACATTTGACATTTAGATTTATTCTACACCCAGCCATTTTTCTAAGTCAATGACCGTTTGGCTAAAACGCAATTGTTCCATCAGATAGGCTTCGCGAATTTGCCAGGCTTGACGGGTATTTTGGAAAAATTCAACGTACTCAATATCCCCCAGACGAAACTGCCGATAGGCAGTTTGGAGCAATAAATCAGCCTGTGGCAAGGCCGACTGCTCATAATACTGAAGGGTATTTTGAAACTTGTTGAGGCTTTCGCGCAAAATTTTGACATTGGCTTCTGTTTGAAATAGCACAATTTTTGATTGATTTTCAGCTACTTGTTCATTGATACGGGCTGCTTCGATGCGCGCTTTTTGGGGTTTTGTACTGAGCGGAATACCCAAGCCTCCAGCTACGTACACAAATCCTAAACGACCTTCGATGGACTGATTGGACGCGCCTATGCGCCAGTCGGGTTTGAGTTGGGCGCGTTCCAATTCGGTCAAACGACGGCTGAGTTGAGCTTCTTCTTGTGCCAATGCCAAATAGCGGTTCATACCCTCTTGGGTTGTGTAAGGGCGTTGGAGTGCCAGCAAGGTATCTATTTGGAGAGGTTCGCTGCTGTAAAGCAACGTTTGAAGCTCTAAATAAGCCGTTTGTATCTCGCGCCTTGTCACAGCCTGTTGATTCTGGATTTGGCGGCGGTTGGTTTCGGCGGCCACGCGCTCCAGCTGTCCCCCTTCGCCCGTTTTGTACCGCAAGTTGGCCGCTTCGACGGCCTTCTGATAGAGTGTATCTTGGGCGCGGAGCAATTGTTGCAGACGGTAGAGGTACAAAAGTTGGTAATACTGCTGTTTGACGTTGAATATCAAGTCATTTCGCTGTAATTCTTGTTGTTTTTGCGTAACATTCGCTTGCTGGGTCAGTACGTTGGCACGGCTTCGATACACGCCAAAAGGCTCAAAGTTTTGGACTGCACTGAGCGTATAATCAAAAGGACGCGCTTGGGTTTGCCCCGCGAGCAGGTCGGCAGAGAGTTTGGGTAGCTGCCACGCCGCTCCCACCAACGCTCGCTGCGATTGCTGCGTGAGTGTGGTAGTTTTGAGCGTTAAATTTTGCTGCACCGCCCGCTCGATGGCTTGGGAGAGTGTGAGCGTTTGCGCTTGGCTATTGAAGTGAGCAACTGTGAGCCAACCCAAAATAATGACTTTGGAGTAGTGCAGAGGGCTTTTTTTATTGTTTTTCAACACATTCATATCAAAAATTTGAGATTAGTTGGAAAGTCTATCAGAAGTTTTGGGCGCAAACATGGCGTACAAAACGGGCAGCACCACCAAAGTCAGCAGGGTGGCTGACAAGATGCCCCCAATCACAACCGTGGCCAATGGACGCTGGACTTCGGCCCCGCCAGAATTGGAAATTGCCATCGGTAAAAAACCCAACGAAGCCACCGTGGCCGTAATCAACACGGGGCGAAAGCGCACTTTAACAGCCTGCATAATGCGTGTTTTCAAATCCCCAATGCCTTCTTTCTCAAGTTCGTTGAGGTAGCTTATCAACACAATACCATTCAATACCGCCACCCCAAAAAGCGCGATAAATCCGACACCCGCCGAAATGCTAAACGGCATGTCGCGCAGCCACAAGGCTATCACTCCACCAATAGCCGACATGGGGACAGCCGTAAAAATCAGCAACGACTCTTTGAGAGAATGGAACGTGAAATACAACAGCGCAAAAATCAAAAATAACGCCAACGGCACGGCAAAACTGAGGCGTTCTTTGGCACGTTGGAGATTTTCAAACGCCCCGCCGTAAGTATAAAAATACCCACTTGGCAGGGCTACTTTTCGCTCAATTTGCGCTTGAACGTCATTGACTACGCTCTCCACGTCGCGGTTGAGTACGCCGATACCAATGGTGATACGGCGGCGCGTACCTTCGTGAGAAATTTGGGCGGGGGCTTTTTTGAAACCTACCGTAGCTAACTCCGCCAACGGCACTGTACCGCCCGATGGCAACGGAATTAGCAACTGCCGCACGTTTTCGATGTCGCGGCGGTGGTCGGCATCAAGGCGTACTACCAGCTCAAACCGCCGTTCCTCTTCATACACCGTTCCTGCTACCTCACCCGCAAAACCTGCCCGCACGAGGCGGTTGATGTCGGCAATGTTAAGGCCGTATTGGGCAATTTTGGCGCGATTGTAGTCAATACTGATTTGGGGCAAACCCACCGTTTGTTCTACCCGAACGCTGGCTACGCCTGCTATTTTTTCGATGACTTTGGCCGCAGCATTGGCGCGTTCAAACAGCACATCGAGGTCATTGCCAAAGATTTTGACCACCACATCGGAGCGTACTCCCGTAATCATCTCATTGAAACGCATCTGAATGGGTTGTGTCATTTCGACGCTCGTTCCTGGCAATTCTTCGGCCAATACGGCGGCCATTTTCTCTGACATTTCTTCGCGGTTTTGGGCGTTTTTCCACTCCGAAATGTCCTTCATATTAATCATTTGGTCCACCATTTCGATTGGCATGGGGTCGGTTGGAATCTCCGACGCTCCCACGCGCCCCACGATTTGCTGAATTTCGGGAAAGTGTTTTCGCAGTATCTGATGGGCTTTGTTGGCCGAATTGATGGTTTCGGTGAGCGACGTACCAGAGGCCGTTCGGAAGTCTATGGCCAAGTCGCCCTCGTCGAGTGTCGGGACAAATTCGCCACCCAACTGATTGAAAATCAACAAAGCCCCCACAAAGAGTGCCAACGTAATGGCCACGGTGGCTTTTTTCCAACGCAACGACCAAACGATGAGTGGTTCATAAAAACGATACAACCAATTCAAAAAGCGTTCGGAAAGTGTCCAATGCTTGTGGAGATTTTTGCCCATGACCAACGCCGACATCATCGGTACGTAGGTCAGCGAAAGCACAAACGCCCCCAAAATGGCAAAACCTACCGTGAGGGCCATTGGACGGAACATCTTGCCTTCGATTCCTACCAATGACAAAATAGGCAGATACACCATCAAAATGATGATTTCGCCGAAGGCCGCCGAATTACGAATCCGTTTGGCCGTGTCAAATACCAACTTCTCACGTTCAAGAGGGTCTTCTACGTTGTTTCGTTTATTTTTTTCGTACCAAATTTGGAAACGGTGGACGATTGCTTCCACGATAATCACCGCCCCATCCACAATGACCCCAAAATCAATCGCCCCCAATGACATCAAATTGGCCGAAATATCGAAGGTATTCATCATGCCAATTGTAAACAACATCGCCAACGGAATCACCGAAGCCGCCACCAATCCCGCCCGAAGGCTTCCCATGAGCATCACCAGAACGATGATGACGATAAGCCCACCGAGGAGTAAGTTTTCGGTAACGGTCGTGATGGTCTTGTTAATCAGTTTGGTACGCTCAATAAACGGTACGATTTCGATGTCTTCGGGCAGCGATTTCTGAATCCGCGCAATGCGCTCTTTCACGGCATTGACAGTCTGGGCCGAGTTGGCACCTTTGAGCATCAGTACGATGCCACCCACGGCTTCGCCTTCACCGTTTCTGACCAATGCCCCGAAGCGGTTGGCGTGGCCAAAACCCACGCTGGCTACGTCTTTGACCAAAACAGGAACGCCACCCACATTTTTGACGACCATCTGCTCAATGTCAGACAGACTTTTGACTACGCCCTCGCCCCTGATAAACTGCGCTTGTCCAACCCGCTCAATGTAGCTACCACCCGTGTTGGCGTTGTTTTTTTGGAGGGCGTCGTAGAGTTCGGCCAGGGTTACATTGTTGGCGCGGAGGCGTTCTGGATTGACCGCTACTTCGTACTGTTTTACGTAGCCACCAAAACTGCTTATTTCTATGATGCCTTGAATACCAGCGAGTTGTCTTTTTACAATCCAATCTTGAATGGTTCTTAGCTGCGTCAAATCATACTGACGGCCACCTCTTTTGACGGCCAAAGTGTATTGATAAATCTCGCCCAAGCCCGTGGTCAGAGGCGCAATCATCGGTTTGCCAAACTCGGCGGGGATTTCTTGCTCTACGGTTTTGATTTGATCTGCCACCCACTGCTTACCCCGTATAATATCCACTCCGTCTTCAAACACCACTGTTACTACTGACAGTCCCAACTTTGACACTGACCGAATCTCAGTGACGTCAGGAATGTTGGCCAGCGACAACTCAATGGGCGTGGTCACGAACTGTTCTACCTCTTGCGCGGCCAAAGTGGGCGTGAGGCTCAGGATTTGGACCTGGTTGGTCGTAATGTCGGGTACGGCGTCAATGGGCAGTTTGACCAACGAATAGCCGCCCCAAATCACCAGACTTAGCACCGCCAAGCCAATGATGACTTTGTTTTTGATTGAAAAATAGATGAGTGAATCTATCATAGAAACAATGAAAGAAAAAAAAATGAGTAAATGACTGCAAAAGTGGCAATAGGTGTAGGCTGATTGAATCCATTTTAGGCTTTAAATGGCCAATTACAGCATAAAAAAGACGCACTTATCCCGTGAAGAGTAGAGATTACGCTCGGGGCGGACAAATCAACGCCCGTGAGGAAAGAAAGGAGTAATCGTTGTGCCACGCAAAAGCGGCCTTTGGGAGATAGCCCACAACGGGTTGTTTTTCAAAAGAAATTACTGCCGAGGGCAAAACAAACAAGCCTGCAATACCCTGAAAATCGAAAGATGGAAGATGGTGCTTTTTTTGCTTGGTATGCTGAGAATCAGCCGCGTAGTGCATCCAAAGAAAATCCAAAAAACCCAACGGTGCCGATTCCTCCCGCTGGTGTTCGTAATAGTGCTGCCATACGTCGGGTGACTGCAACAAGCCCAAAGCAGCGCGGGGCATCAAGCTCTGCGCCAACAATATACTTGTCAATAACCACGTCAATAGCTGCTTCACTCTATCATTGATTTTGTAAATAAGACAACAACAGGTGGGATTTAATTCCTGTGACCTAAAATTTGGAATTAGAATCGTTCTAAGCCTGAATAATTTTGCATAAACCCCTCGGAGGTTGTTAATTTGTGCAAATTGTTTAAACTCAATCTAAATAAAAAGTGTTAAAATAAAATCTGAACGTGTAGAAACGGAAAAAAATGAAAACCATTGCCAATTTGAAAATAGGGGAGAGTGCTTACATCAAAGCATTTTTACAGCCTGATTTGTCGCTCAAATTGCTCGAAATGGGCTGTTTGCCAGGCGAAGAAGTCACGCTTGACTTTGTAGCACCCCTCGGCGACCCGATTGGTATTCAGGTCAATGGCTACTGCTTGGCCATGCGCCGCGAAGAAGCCGCCACCGTAGAAGTGATTTGAAATGTATAAGTGACCTTTTTGAATGAAGATAAAAGCAATTAATTACGCTGATTTGAAAGAGTACGAATCGTTTTTGCAAGCGATAAAAACGAAGATACTGGAAAGCAGGGCCAAGGCTGCTAAGTCGCTAAATCGTTCTCTGATTGAGCTTTATTGGTCTATAGGTCAATTAATTGTAGAAAAACAAGTTCAGCTAGGATGGGGCAAATCAGTTGTAGAGGTACTTTCAAAAGATTTAAAGCTATTGTATCCAGAAGTAACTGGGTTTTCTCCCCAAAACCTGTGGCTGGCGCGTCAGTTTTACCTTGAATATCAACATTCTCCAATTCTCCAACAACTCGTTGGAGAAATTCCGTGGGGTCAAAACATAGTCATTATTCAAAAGTTGAAGGTGGAAGATGAGCGTCGTTTTTATTTAGAAGCAACTGCAAGGTTAGGGTGGAGTAGAGATGTATTGTTGAATCAAATAAAAGCTAATGCTTACAAAAACAGTACTGTTGATTTTAAAACACACAATTTTGGGAGTACATTATCCGAACATCTTGCCGAGCAAGCCAACGAAATTTTAAAAAATAGGATTAATTTAGAGTTTTTAGGGTTAGCACAACCTTTACTTGAACGTGATTTAGAAAAACGGCTCATCTCCAATTTAAAGAATTTTTTGATGGAACTGGGTTACGGTTTTTGCTTCGTTGGCAATCAATATAGAATTTCATTAGGAGAAAAAGAATACTTCATAGACCTCCTATTCTATCACCGATTTTTGAAGTGTTTAATAGCTATTGAGTTAAAAACAGGACCATTTAAACCTGAATATGCGGGTAAAATGGACTTTTACCTCGAATTGTTAAACGATATTGAAAAAGCTGAAGACGATAATCCTTCAATAGGTATTATTCTTTGTGCCGAAAAAGACAAATTGGAAGTTGAAGTTAGCTTACGTACCAAAACCAATCCTATTGGAGTCAGCACGTATGAATTATATCCTCAGCTGCCTGAATCTTACATTGGCAAGTTACCTACTGCACAAGAATTGCAAAAAATATTATATCTAACCGACAATACTTCAACCATTTAATTCATCCCGAAAATGAATCAATGGCTTGCATTGTGGCAATAAGTTGAATGAAAAAAACTCCCACCATCGCCCTGCTGGGCAACCCCAATAGCGGGAAATCGTCGTTGTTCAATCAACTCACGGGCTTGCGCCAAAAAGTCGGTAACTTTCCGAGCGTAACCGTTGAGCGTAAATCGGGAACTTTTGCCCTCGACCATTCCCAAACGGCCACGGTCATTGACTTCCCGGGCCTGTATAGTCTTTATCCCAAAGCCCTCGACGAGCGCGTGGTGATAGATGTACTCTCCAACCCACAGCACGAAGACTACCCTGACGCGGTAATCATCGTGGCCGACGCCTCCAACCTCAAACGCAACTTACTGCTTTTTACGCAAGTGGCCGATTTGGGCTTGCCCGTGGTGCTGGCCCTCAATATGCTCGATGTAGCCGAAGACAAAAACTTGAAAATCAACGCCGTAAAACTCGCCATGAAGCTCGGCGTACCCGTGGTGCGCATCAACGCCCGCGTAGGAGAAGGCATGGACAACCTCAAAAAAGCCATCCAAGAAACGCTGACCGTAAATACAGGATTTCAGAAATACTACTTTGACCCCGCCGAGCAGTTTCCCGAACTCATTGGCGAAGTGAAGCAACAATACAGCCTTCGCAACAACTACTTGGCGTTGCACTACGTCCAGCAACACGATATTTTTTCGTTTGTATCGCCCGAAAAACGCGCGGCATTGGACGGCCTTATCCAAAAACACGATTTTCGGGAACATGGCTTCCAAGCCGCCGAAACCATGCACCGCTACGCCCTCATTGACGGCCTGGTGAAGGATAGCGTAACGACCTCCAATTTTATTCCCAAGCCTCTCTGGACGAGGCGGTTAGATGATATTTTGCTTCACTCGTTTTGGGGCTATGCCGTGTTTTTGATGGTCATGTTGGTCATCTTCCAGTCGGTGTTTTCGTTGGCTTCTTACCCCATGGATTGGATTGACGGCGGCATTGCGTGGCTCAACGACGGCCTCAAATCGCTCCTGCCCGAGAGTACGCTCACCAGCCTTCTCACCGACGGCCTCGTGGCGGGGATTGGGGGCGTGGTGGTGTTTATTCCACAGATAGCGTTCTTGTTTTTGTTGGTGGCGATGCTCGAAGAATCGGGCTACATGTCGCGGGTGATGGTCATCATGGACCGCCTCATGCGCAAAGTGGGTCTCAACGGCAAGAGTGTCGTGCCGCTTATTTCGGGGGTGGCCTGTGCCGTGCCTGCCATCATGTCGGCGCGGAGTATCGGCAATCGCAAAGAGCGTTTGCTCACGATATTGGTCACGCCGTTGATGAGTTGCTCGGCGCGTTTGCCCATTTTTACCATTCTTATTGCGTTGGTAGTGCCTGCTACGCCCATTTTGGGCTTTTTTACGCTGCAAGGGCTGACTTTGCTCGGGCTGTATTTGCTCGGTACCGTGAGCGCGTTGCTGTCGGCTTGGGCGTTGCGGGGCTTTGTTCCCAACACCGAAAAGGGTTATTTCGTAATGGAAATGCCCACTTACAAAGCCCCCCGCTGGAACCACGTGGGCATTGCCGTGTGGGAAAGCGTGCGGTCGTTTGTGGTAGAAGCGGGCAAAATCATCGTGGCCATTTCGATTATTTTGTGGGTATTGGCCTCTTACGGCCCAGCCGACAGCATGGAGCGAGCCGAGGCGCAAGTGCGGCAAGCCCAACCGACGCTCTCGGGTGTGGATTTGGACAATGCCGTAGCAGCCCAAAAATTAGAAAATTCTTACGCGGGACATTTCGGCAAATTTATCGAACCCGCCATCGCGCCTTTGGGCTACGACTGGAAAATCGGCATCGCGCTGCTTACGTCTTTTGCCGCCCGCGAAGTATTTGTGGGGACAGTTTCGACGATTTACAGCTTGGGGGCCGAAGTGGACGAAGATAATGCTACCCTCAAAGACCGCCTTCGGGCCGAAATCAACCCCCGCACGGGCCAGCCCACCTACAACCTCGCCACGTCTTTTTCGCTGCTCATATTTTACGTGTTTGCCATGATGTGCATGAGTACCATCGCCACGGTCTATCGGGAAACCCACGGCTGGAAATGGCCCGCGGTGCAGTTTGTCTATATGACAGGCTTGGCGTATCTTTTGGCGTTTTTGACGTATCAGGTGTTAAAATAACCGCCTTGAATGCTTTGTATTCATAAAGCAAAATCATGCTTTTCACCTTACGTGATTTAGCCAGAGAAGGCTTCCAGTCGCTTTTCTAAGTCCTTGAGTACCGTATTTTACAAGTTTTATTCTATTATTAATTTTACCGCCAAGCCGCAAAGACACTAAGAATGAATACAAAAAACATAGTGCCTTCGCGTCTTAGCGGTTCAAGAAGCAAAAGAAAACTTTCAAGGCATTAAATTAAACCCCCAAAACCAATGAAAAAATTAATTCTTCCCCTCCTTCTTTTGGCGTTGGTTATCAACGCTGCCGTTGCTCAAAAAAACAAAAAAAAAAAATGGATTTCGCTCTTTGACGGCCAATCGTTGGCTGGTTGGAAAATCGGTGAAAATGCCGCCTCGGTCAAAGTCGAAAACGGTCAAATTGTGGTCAATGGCCCGCGCGGGCATTTGTTTTACGATGGCGAAGTAGCCAACCACAATTTCAAAAATTTTGAGTTCAAAGCCCAAGTAATGACCACGCAAGGCTCCAACTCAGGTATGTATATCCACACTCGCTACCAAGAAAGCGGCTGGCCGTCCATCGGTTACGAGGTGCAAGTCAACAACTCGCACACCGATTGGCGGCGCACGGGTAGCCTCTACGCGGTGGCCGATGTCAAAGATGTGTTTGTGGAAGATGATGTCTGGTACACCGAGCATATCATCGTGCAGGGAAAACGCATCATCATCAAAATCAACGACAAAACCGTGGTGGATTACACCGAACCCGAAGAAGTAGGACAGAAAATCAAAGAAGGCCGCAAAATCAGCAGTGGGACGTTTGCCCTCCAAGCCCACGACCCCAAAAGCAAAGTATTTTACAAAGACATTATGGTCAAAATCTTGCCCGATTAAGAACAAAATTTGTAATTCAGTTCCGATAAAAATGAAAACATCATGGTCTTAGAAAAAGAAAACACCGAAGATTTGCCTCAAACCTTGACCCAATTCATAGATTGGGAGCCTAACGATGGGCATAAATACGAGTGGAATGATGGCGAACTAATCAAATTTACGGGAATGAAAAAAAGAGAATATTACATTTTTGATATTTTGAATCTCCTTTTTATTGAAAAAGGTTATTACAAATTGGGTTCTCTTATTTCAGAACCTGATGTGATGCTTACCGCCATTCAGTTGCGACGACCCGACATTGCCTTTTTTACGAGAGAACAAATTTATGCGGGACAAAAAGGCGAAGACGTAGTGCCTCAATTTGTGGTAGAACTCATTTCCCCCAGCGATGATATTGAAAAAGTAGAGGAAAAACTCGTTGAGTATTTTAAGACAGGCGTCAAAATTGTGTGGCACGTCATGCCACGCAACCGACGGGTGTACGTTTATACCACTTCCAAAACCGTTACCATTTGTACCGACGACGATATTTGCACTGCCAGCCCCGTCCTTCCCGATTTTGAAATCAGCGTCAATCAATTGTTGGGGTAAGCGTAGGACAGGCCGTGCAATAATCAAGATTTGAGCTGACATTTTGAGCCTTAAACAAGAATGAAAAAACCGTTCTCTGACAATTTTTGTGGTACGTATATTCAACCTCACCCTAAATCCCTCTCCTGTCAGGAGAGGGACTATGTATTGCCCCCTTCTCCTGGCAGGA
>JALOLW010000252.1 GCA_025455795.1 Spirosomataceae bacterium | reverse complement strand
TCAATCCTGACGCGCACGAAAAAGACGGGTATTTTGACATGCACTACGGCTTAGGCGTCGCGCGGAAAGGCGGTCTTACCCGTCAAATGACTTTTAACGCACTGACTTTGGTAGAAATGGAAGCGTATTTGAAAACAAGAAAGACACGTTGAAAGACAAGCCTGCTCTAACCTCTCCCCACGATAAGTTGGTCAAGGACCTGCTTGCCGATGCGCAACTGGCCCGCGCGTTTTTGGAAGAAATGCTGCCTTCTGAAGTGGTTGATTTGTTGGATTTATCCACTCTCCAGCATGAGCAAACCTCTTATCTAACGCCTCAGATGGATGCTATTTCATCTGATGTGGTCATGGAGGTGTATCTGAAAACCACGCAGCAACCCTTGCAAATATCGCTTTTGATAGAACATAAGTCCTACAAAGACGCACGGGTGAGTTTTCAGTTGTTGCGCTATTTGGCCGAAGGCTATGGACAACAACTCAAAAACAAACAGCCACTTCGTCCGATAGTGCCTTTGGTGTTTTATCACGGAAAAGAGCGTTGGCGACTGCGCCCGATGGAGGCATTTTTTAGTAAATATCCCGAAAATCTACGCCGTTTTGTGCCTTCGTTTGGCGTAGAGTTTGTGGATTTGATGCAAATGCCCGAAGAGCGATTGGAGCAGTTGCGCGATGGAGTTTTGAGTGCCACACTCCGTCTGTTGCGTCATTCGCGTGACTGGCCGAGTTTGTTGGAGCGACTGCCACGCATCATGGAATCGTTGAGTGAAGTACAAGGAACTGGCTTCGTAATGAGTTTGTTTGTATATTTGTTCAGCGTTACCGAATTAACCGTAGCGCAGTTGAAAGAAAGTTTGCCACAAGAAACCCAAAAGACGTTTATGAGTACTTACGACAGAATCATGGCCGAGGGCATTGAGAAAGGCCGAGTACAAGGAAAAGCCGAAGGTATTGCTGAGGGCATTGAAAAAGGCATTGAAAAAGGTATCGAAAAAGGCATTGTGGAGGGTATTGAGAAAGGCATCGAAAAAGGCATCGAAAAAACCATCTTGAATGCCTTTGACAATGGGATAGGTATGGATACAATTCGTATTATTACGGGTGAAAGTCTTGCAAAAATTGAGCAAATTTTGCGCAAAAATAACCGTAAATAGCGATTTTCTTTATGCCTTACACCTCACTAAAACCCTTTAAAATCTGCTGATAATCAGCTAAAAAAGTCTGAAACTCCCGTTCCAAGTGAGGCAAGTCTTCAGTCAACGTGCTTGTATCGTTTACCTTAAGTTTGCCTTCGGAGATGCGGGCTATCTCGGCCACGCGCATCACGCCTATCGTTCCCGCGCTGCCTTTGAGGGTGTGTAAGTGACTCTTGACGGTAGCGATGTCGTTTTGGGCAAAAGCCGCCACGGCTTCATTGACCAACTCGGTGGATTCGACGACAAAATCCTCAAAAATCGAACTTACCAATTCCATCCCCCCCAAATCACGGAGTTGGGCTACCACGTCTAAGTCAATGATAGGCACTTCTATTTCTTGGGCGATTGTCTTTTGCTTGTTTTGAAGCGCGTTACTCTCTTGGCGGTCTTTGCCCATGTCCACAATTTCCTTGACTTTTTGAATCAACACCTGCGCTCGGATGGGTTTAGGCACGTAGTCATCCATGCCTTGACTCAAAAAACGCTCACGGTCTTCTTTCATGGAGTAGGCCGTCATGGCGACGATTATGGGGAGATTCGTGCCAAATTGCGCCCGCAGGTGTTGGGTGGTCTCAATACCATCCATGTCGGGCATTTGAATGTCCATAAAAATCGCGTCATAGTGCTGACTATCAGGCGAAAAGTGTTGAGTTACGAGCGCGATGGCCTGTCTGCCACTGTCGGCAGTATCTACCTTGCAGCCCGCTTTCTTGAGGATTTCACTGGCTACTTTTCGGTTGACGAAGTTGTCGTCCACCAACAAAACCGTGGGACTGTAATTTTTGAAAAAGTTTTCCAACTGAATTTCAGCCTGTTCAGATTTTTGTTGGGTAGGACTGATGAGCGTTTCTTTGGTTTCAAACGTAAACCAAAACGTACTCCCCTTGCCCGACTCCGACTCAACGCCGATTTCCCCTTTCATCAACCGACAAAGTTCTTTGGAAATAGCCAATCCTAAGCCCGTCCCGCCAAAAGTCTTGCGCGATGACGTGTCCACTTGACTGAAAGCGTTGAAGAGTAGCTTGAGGTTGTCGGGCGAAATCCCAATGCCCGAGTCGTGAACTTCCACTTTGACCTTGTGAAACTTGCCCTTGACCCATACCGACGACACACCCAGCCGAACGCTGCCGTTTTCGGTAAACTTGAGGGCGTTGGAGGTCAGGTTGGAGAGAATTTGGAGGAGGCGGGTCTGGTCGGCGATGATATACTGCGGCAATCCTTCCCCAAAATGATACCTGAGTGTGTTGTTTTTGGCGCGGGCTACTTGTGAAAACAGCGCGGTCAGTTTCTCAAAAACCTCTTCCAATGCCACGGGGGCTTCGTTGAGAACCATTTTGCCCGCCTCAATTTTTGACAAATCCAAGATGTCGTTGAGGATATTGAGCAAAGTCTCCGACGAGCGGCGCATGGTCAGTACATAGTCTTTCTGCTCGGTGTTGAGGGAGGTGTCGTTGATAAGGTCGAGCATCCCGATGATGCCGTTCATGGGCGTTCGGATTTCGTGGCTCATGTTGGCCAAAAACCGCTCTTTGACTTTGAGAGAGCGTTCGGCTTCTTCTTTGGCCTTGACAAGTTCGGCTTGGTTGCGTTTCAGTTCGGTGATGTCGCGGGCCAAGGCGGCAAAAATCGGCGTGCCGCTTTCGTCGTTGAGCAAAAGCATGTTGAACATAAACTGCCGCACGCTACCGTCTTTGGTCCGAAGTTCAGCCTCAAAATTTCGCAGGCTGTGGTCGCGGCGCAAACGAATCATGGCCGCGTGAATGCGCTGTTTATCAACAAAATAACTTGTCACAGGCGTCCCCATTGCTTCTTCGACGGTATAGCCTGTCCGTTTGAGTACCGAGGGGCTTATCATCGTGATTTTGCCCGTGCGGTCGGTGCGCACGTAGATGTCTTGCAGATTCACAAAAATTCCTCTAAACTTCTCTTCGCTTTGGCGCATGGAGATTTCGGCGAGCTTGCGGGCGGTGATGTCGCGGGCGATACCCGATACTTCTTCGATGCGGCCTTCTTCGGTTTGGATGGGGTTGAGACTAAACTCATGCCAAGCGTCGCCCTTCCCGTTGCGCGTTTCGATTTTGAGTTCAAAATGCTGGGGAACGCCCTTGAACGCTTGCCGATAATGCCCCTCAAATGCTCGCCGACTTTCCGTACTGAGAAGCTGCCACCCCAACCGTTCGGTGGAGTTGTTGATAGCGGGCGTCGTGCGGAGATTGTCTTGGATGAATTCTGCGTAAGTTTTGTTGAATGAGGTGAGTTGGAGGGCTTTATTGACCGACCAAATCAGGTACGCGCTGCTGTCAAAAATGGCGTTGAGGCGAGCTGTTTGGCGGTTGAGCTCTATTTCGTTTTGTTTGCGGGCAATCGCCAACGCCACCTGCCCCGAAATAAATTCGAGCATTTCGAGGTTGCGTGCGCGGTATTGATTGGGATTGGTGTACGATTTGACGCCGATTACCCCCGTGACGCGGTTGCCGATGCGAAGCGGTACACAAAGCATCACTTTGGGAATCTGTCCGTAGAGATAAAGCCCCTGCGTTTCGGCCAGTTGTTCGATGTCTTTTTCGTACAAAAACAGCGGTTTATTGGCTCGAATGGCGTATTCAGTGAGTCCATTGCCGAGTTTTCGTTTCGTAAAACGGACGTTTCCTTTGAAATATTCGTCCACATAATACGGAAAATACATGTAGCTTTTGGAAGCATCATAAAGCGCGATAAAGAAGTTTTTGGCATCAATCACCTTGCCCAGTTCTTCGTGAACACGCGCATAAAACTCGTCCAAATCGTTGGTGTTGATGGTCCAAGTAGCGATTTTGTAGTAGAGATTTTGCGACCGCTCGGCCCGTACCCGACTGGTCATGTCGTGTAAAATACACCGAAACGCCGACGGCTTTCCGTTTTCGTAGCGACAGGTCACGCTGCCGCCAAGGTAAATCTTTTTGCCTGCTTTGTTTCTGAAAATTGTCTCAAAATCAGGGATTTGTTCTCCCTCTTGAATGCGTCGGAGGAGCTGCATGGTGGCCTCGGCTGCTTCGGGGAAAATTACGTCTTTGAACGACAACTTGAGCAGTTCGTCGGCTTCGTAGCCGAGTCGTTCGCGCCACGCGCGATTGACAAACAAAAACTTGCCTTCCAACGACACCAACTGAATCAAGTCGCTGGTATTGTCCACCAAATCTTGCAGTTGGGTCGTAGATTTATTGAGGGCGTTGGTGACGCGCACTTTGTTGGTGACGTCTTCGCCGATGAGCGTAAAATCGCTCAAGCCCTCTGTTGGCTTGTTGATAATAATCGAATTGAGTTGAATGATGCGCAAATGCCCCGTTTTGGTCACCAACGATAATTCTTTAAACTCCGACACGCTACCGCGTTGTAGCGATTCTTCGATAAAAAGTTTGGTTTCTTGCCGTTTTTCAGACGGCACAATGTCTTCAAAAAAATGCAAGTGGGCGAGTTGGTCGGGGGGCCAGCCCAGCAATCGGCAAGTATAATCATTGGCAAATCGAATCATCCCGTTGGCGGAGATATTGATGGCCAGCAGGTTGAGTTGTTGGAGCAGCGAAATAGACTCACTTAGAGCGGGAAATGACATGGAATCGGGGAGGTTTTGGAACAAATCTACACAATTTGGTTGAAATAGCGTACTTTCGTGGCTCAAACCAATAAGCATGAAAGTTAGGGCTAAAAAACATCTCGGGCAACATTTTTTGCGGGATTTGGGCGTTTCGCAGCGCATCGCCAATCTTCTCACGGGTCACGGTGGCTACCAAACAGTCTTAGAAATTGGCCCAGGGATGGGGGTTTTGACCCAGTATTTGCTTCAAAACGAGGCTTTTGTGACATCTGTCGTGGAGATAGACCAAGAATCAGTGGCGTATTTGCGGCATCACTTCCCCACGCTCCGCGACCGCATCTACGCCGAAGATTTTTTGAGAATGGATTTGTCTAAAATGGAGGGTTTACAGTTTCCCGTTTCGAGCGTAGAAGTGGCGGCTGACGCTCCAAACGACAAACTTTCAAACTTTCAAACTCAAAACAGCCTGGCCCTCGTCGGCAATTTCCCCTACAATATTTCTTCTCAAATCTTGTTCAAAGCCCTCGACCACCGCAACAAGGTGACGGAAATCGTCGGGATGTTTCAGAAAGAAGTGGCGCAGCGCGTGGCCTCGCCACCAGGCAACAAAGATTACGGCATCGTGAGCGTTCTACTACAAGCTTTTTACGACATCGAATATGCCTTCACCGTGCCGCCAGAGGCTTTTGACCCACCGCCCAAGGTACAGTCGGGGGTGATACGACTACGGCGCAACCAGGTGCAGCACTTGGACTGCGACGAAAAGAAGTTTACGCAAGTGGTCAAAGCGGGCTTCAATCAACGCCGCAAAACCCTCCGCAACGCCCTCAAACCTCTCGGTATCAAGTACGAACACCCACTCCTCGACAAACGCGCCGAGCAGTTGGGCGTAGCCGAGTTTGTCTTACTGACGCAGCTTTGGGAAAAGCAGCATTTATCCAACGGTAGCGATATTTCTGCCTAAAACCGTACTTTTGGGTATTCAAAAACCTTTACCCAACAATGCGAAGACTCCTTCTTGGATTGGTGTGTAGCGTGTATGGTTGTGCTGCACAAGCCCAAATTACGGCCAATGTGCAGGGGCAACTACGCCTCGTAGCCGACCTCAACCTCAACCCCAAGCGCGTTCAGAGCGGCCTGAGTCACTTTCGGGTGGCGGCGTCGGTAGCCCCAATGATTTATTTTGGGGAAAAACGATGCGTTTTTTTTGCACCCATTACTTCTTTCAACATGATGATAGGCCGAGGCTTGGGGGCTAGTATGTGGGACAAAAAAGGCCGATGCCGATTGCAAGGGAGTGTTTCAACGGTATTGGGCGTACAATACGGTGCAAGTGAATGGCTGCATCAGGTACAAGCAATGCCCCACTTTTATCAGCCAGGATTCTGGGCTGACAAACAAAACGTCGTCGCTATTGCCAGCAATTTTATTTTGGTGGACAGGGACAAAAAAATAGAACGCCTGTTTGCACAGCGGGTGGGGAGTATTTTTGTGGGTTTGGGGAGATTTGAGGTGATGTACACCAACGATGGCCCGTTTTTCTCA
>JALOLW010000251.1 GCA_025455795.1 Spirosomataceae bacterium | reverse complement strand
AAAAGCCAATTGCTGGCCCAAATGGAAACAACTGCCCAACCTATTGAAGTATCTCGACTTGGGACATTGACCGATTCGCTGGTGAAAATGACCCTTGATGGCAATTTGAGCAGGGCGTATTCGGTCGAAATTCCTCCGTTTTTTGAATTGGGGGAATTGCAAAAATCGTATCAAACATTTCAAGAGGCGTTTATTCGTACCAAGGCATTTGTAGGAAGCGGGGCAGCATTTCAGAAAAAGGGAATTTTGTCCAACGATTTAGTGCAGATGCAAGCCTTAGAAACGCATCTTCAAAGGCAGCTCCATGACCAAAAAAGCGATTTGTCGTTGGTGGAAAGTGATTTGAAAATGAACGAAAAACTTTTGGCGGAAAAGGTCATTTCAAGGACGGAATACCGACAAGCATTGAGCAAGTTTTTGAACAAAAAGCAATCGGTAGAACAGTCTGAGAGTCAGTTAAAAAACAATCAACTGACTCAAAATCAGAAACAACAAGAAATGTTGGAATTGGAGAGGACGATTGGCGAGCAGCAAAACACTTTTTTACAGTCGCTTCGTGCGCTCAAAAGCGATATAGAAGCGTGGAAGCAACGTTATCAGGCTCTTGCACCCACCACGGGTAAAGTTACTTTTGTCCAGACTATTCAGGAAGGGCAAGCCCTCAAAACAGGTCAAGAGTTGTTTTATGTGCTGCCTCACGGGGCAGGTTTTGGGGGCGAAATGAACATTGGACAGTACAACCTCGGCAAAGTGAAAGTGGGTCAGGAGGTGATTGTCAAACTCAATAGCTATCCATTCGAGCAGTTTGGGACTGTGAGAGGACGGCTATCCTACATTTCTGACCTTCCGCGCGATTCTACCTATTGGGCGCGGGTTACATTTCCTCAAGGACTCAAAACCTCAAATCAGCGTACAGTTCCTTTTCGCAACGGCCTCCTTGCCACTGCCGAAATCATCACCGAAGACCGTAGTTTGTTTGAGCAGTTCTTCTATGAGTTTTTGCGAGTTTTTCAGCGAAAATGAGCCCCTCTTTTTAACATTCCTAAAAATTAACCCCACAAGGGTTCAAAACCCTTGCGGGGATGAAATCATACATTCAACCAATACGTCAGTTTGACGACACATTCAACCAATACGTCAGTTTGACGACCAAAGCGCGGTTTTTGGATTGAAACGGGGCGTAGTAGCGGTTTTCGGCAGTCCATGCTTCTTGGGCGAAGTAGTTGTCGGTATAAACCACAAACAAATCGCTCACGGGCTTGAATCGCCACTGCAAACGGGTGTAGAGATTGACGTTGTTGACCTGGTTGTTGTATTGAAGTTGGGACGTAAAAAACAGGCTTTTGGTAAAGGTCAAGTCCAAACGTGGTGTAATCAAGAGCAGATTGGTGCTGTTGTAGCCTTGCGGCAAGCGGATACGGTTGTAAGTAGTGATGAGCGAAAACAAACCGTAGGGCTGATAACGATAAGAAAAACTGGGCGTGAGAGAAATGATTTTACCGTTGAAATACTCCCCAATTTGTCCTTGCACATCCATATAGATACGGCGGGCGTGGTTGTCGGAGTAAAAGAAACGGGTGGTTCGGTAAGTGTAACTTGTGCCTTTTTCGAGGGCTTTGCCACCCGTGTTGGTGGGGTCAAAGCTGGAAAAAAGATACGTATAGTCGTAGCGAAGCGGTGATAGCCTGAAGGTAGCGTTGTTGCGGAAACGGACAAAAGCGATGACGGGCGTAAAGTCCCAATCCCAGATTTGCCCGTTGGAAGACCGCATGGTCATGTCGGCGTCTATACCCACTCCGTAACTGTTGATGATACGATTGACGCGCGGATTGGACGGAAACCAAGTGTATTCCGCGCTGGCAGGTGTGCGCCAGAGTCCTTGCCCTATCCGCTGCACAAAGCCCACATCAGGACGGTAGTTTTCGCCCTGACGAGTAATCATCGCTTCAACTGCCAGTTTGGGAGAACCGTAGCTAATCATCGCCCCTGTGGCGTAGGGTTCGGCGCGCGACTCAGGCGAGAATACGCGGTGATAGAAAAATTTATTGTTCCAGTAGCCATTAGAAGAAGCATGGTTGTATTCAATCCCCGCCACGCGGTTGAACACATCGGCGTTGCGGCGGTCTTTGGCCTCAAAAAAGTTGTGCTTGTTGGTAAAAATAAACGACACGGCCGAGCGCGTAAACATCTTGCGTTGGAGGGCAAACACGCCATAGTTGGCCGCTACGGCCACATTTTCTTTGCGGCCTGTCTGCATCAAAAGCAGTCCGAGTCGCCAGTTGTTGTCCAATTTCCCGCTCAAACGCGCCCCTGCCAAAATAGGCACAGTCGTGTTCTCTCCACTTACGGTATCTCGCCCCAAGCCAATACGCCGTGAGAAAAACGGGTTCATGCGCATACTGCCGAAATTGCCGAAGAGGTCGCTATTTTCTAAGAAAAACTGTCTTCTTTCGGGAAAAAACAGCTCAAAACGGCTCAAATTGGTCACTTGTTGGTCCACATCAACTTGGGCAAAATCGGGGTTGAAGGTCAAGTCCAAGTTCATGGCGGGCGTGACGGCCACTTTAGCGTCTCCACCTACGCCCCCCGTATTGCTCCACGGGCGATTGTTGAGGTAGTCGGCACTTCCACCTGCTGTCACGTACGGAATCAACGAAACGTTGGCCCCAGGTTTGGGCGGGGGCGTTTCCCAAATCATCGTCCCCGAAAACGCGATGCTGTTGCCCCGAAATCCGCGCGGAATTTGCGCCCAGCCCGAGCGTTCGTTGATGCTGTTGTTGCTCCGAAAGAAATTGACATTCCACTCATTGATGCCTTCCAAAACGCGATAACGAAGGGTTTTGAAGGGAATTCTGATTTCAACGACCCATTTATCGTCGTAGTTACGCACACGGCAGTCCCACTTATTGTCCCAGTCGTTGGAGACTTCTTCGCCCCGTGTAATGAGTCCTTCACGCATGACTCCGTAGGGATTGACCGAAAAGTGAAAACCGTTTTGTTTGTCTTTGAACGTATCAAAATTGACCGAAATCAAGTCTGTACCGCCGCCGTGCGGAAAATCCCGCCGCAACGACAGCGCCGAATATTTGCGAGATTGGTAAACCACGTGGCTTACGTAAATGGCCTCATCATCGAAAGTCACGCGAGATTCAGTCTGCTGAACAGCTACAGCCGTATCGTACGGAAACTGCTGACGAAAAGGCGTAGTACGCTCGGCCAACTGCCAATCGGCTTCGTTGAGAAGGCCATCGAGGGTAATTTTGCCCACCGCTTTCTTGATGTGGATGCGGTATTTGAGTTCGTTGGCGGTTTGGGCAACGAGAAGATGGCAGAATAAAACACAAAAAACAAAGGTCAAACGGGTTGCGATCGGCTGCATTTCAGTCAGTTAGGTGGAGTCGTGGATGAAACTTTCCGAAAGTTCAGAACTTTTGGAAAGTTTATCTGAGGTAAAGCGACGAAAACAGCGAAAAAATAGACGTTAAACGTACTTAGGCTATTCCTCTACCTTGTAAAATTTCACCGCATTTTCTCCAAATACCTTGGCTTGTTCAGTGAGCGAAAAACCCACCTGCGTCATGTAGTCGCGCAGGAGCGAGAGAACGGGCGCGTATTCTGCCGCCACCAGACACACAGGCCAATCTGACCCAAACATCAGTCGGTCGGGCCCGAAGGCTTCAAACACTACGTCCAGATAAGGATAAAAATCTTGGGGTTTCCAATGCTGCCAATCGGCCTCGGTCACCATACCCGACACTTTGCAATGTACGTGCGGGAAGGCGGCTATTTGACGGATATAATTGGACCAAGTATTGATTTTTTGGTCTTTGATGTAAGGTTTTGCCAAATGATCTATCACAAAATTGACGTTGGACACTTCGCGCACCAGTTGCAGCGCGGCTTTGAGTTGGGTAGGATAAATCAGAATATCGTAGCTGAAATCATACGCGCCCAACTGCCGAATGCCCTTGACGAGGTCGGGGCGGGCCAAAAAATCGTCGGCTTCAGCCTGCGCTACGTGCCGAAACCCTTTAAGGAGTTCAAACTGCGAGTAATATTCGAGTTGGTCGTACAGGTTGGTAGCCCGTAAATCCACCCAACCTACCACACCCTTCACAAAATCGGGGTATTTTTCGGCCAATGCCAACAAAAACATCGTTTCGGCCTCGGATTGGTCGGCTTGAACGGCAATGCAGCCCGCTACGCCGTTGGCTTCCAAAACGGGTTTGAGGTCTTCTGGCAAGAAGTTTTGGCGAATCCGCGCCATGTCGTCGGTAATCCAAGCGTCGCGCTCGGCTTCATAAATCCAAAAGTGCTGATGTGCGTCTATGGTCATGGGTATCTGTTATTCGTTATCTGTTATTCGTTATCTGTTATCCGTTATCTGTCATTCGTTCCGCGCAGGCGGCCTTGTTCCGTATTTCCGTTCTCCTTGTTCCACTCTCCGTATTTCCGTTCTCCTTGTTCCACTCTCCGTATTTCCGTTCTCCTTGTTCCACTCTGTATTTTTATTCCACTCCCATCTCCGTGAGGGCGGCGCGGGCTTTGTTGTCTATGCTGTTTTTGTACTCGTGCTTTGGGTATTCCAACGCCCTTTTGAAATAACCCACGGCTTTCTGTTTCTGCCCTTTGGCTTGAAAAATATAGCCCAACTGCAACGCCGACGTGGCTCCAAAATACCACCCTTGCGGCTGACTCAGCGTCCACGCCCGTTCATAATGCACTAAGGCGGCATCAGGTTGGTTTTGCCGTTGCAAAATCCGCCCCCAACGATACTGATACTCAGCCCTGTCGCGCGGGACAGTGAAGGTGTTTTCGGCAAAGGGGCGGAGCGTGTTGGCGGCTTCTTGCAAGTACCCGCCGTCAAAAGCCAACCGCGCCTTCATCAGCACTTTTTGTTGGTCGTTGATAAGTCCTTTTTGAAAATTCTCGGCAAATTTCTGCGCGGCTTTGTCCGATTCTACGTAGGTACTTCCCGTGGTGAGGAGTGCCGTAAGGTACGGCTTGGCGGCAGCGTCTTCGTGAGCAAGCCAATGACTCAAAAATAGCTTCAATTGGGCATCTTTCAAAAAATTTCGCCCTCGGTACTGACCCAAAAATGCCTTTACCTGCCCCCTTGATGCCTCATAATCACCCTTTTGTAACAAAATCTCGGCTTTCAGAAATGACAAAAACGGAAACGGCAAATAGCTGCTGTCGGCGGGGCGTTGCTGTAAGATTTGAAGTGCCTGCTCGCCGCGACCGTCTTTCATCGAAATCGTCGTTCCAAAAAAATGAACCAACAGATTGTCGGGCTGACTTTTGACCAACGCCAACAAATCTTGGTTTTGTTTTTCAGTGTATTTGAGGACGTAAGCGTACAGAAGCAGTTCGACGAGTTTGGTTTCGACATTCCAAAGTCCTTCTTTCTGACAAACAAGGCGCATTTCACGAAGACCTTGCTGAATATTCCCCTTCATTCCCAGCAGTTTAGGCACCCATCGGTAGTTTTCGGGTGTGGCGCCAATGAGTACGTGCAGCAAGCCGAGGGACTTGTACGTTGGCAAAAAATCGGGGAATTTTTGGGCGTTTTCGTCCAACAGGCGATAGGCTTTGATGATGTCCCAACACGCGCTTGCCTCTTTGCCAAATTTGAGTTTGACAAACGCCCACTGTAACCTCACTTCTGCCTGTAAAAAACGCGCATAAGGTGAATCTTGCGGCAACTTTTCAAGCAGACCGAGCCTTATGTCTTGATTTTTAGCCAGTTGCTCAAACTTCGCCTTGTCGTCGCTTACCAGCAACGACACCATATCAACGTAGTTTTCGACGTATATCACAAAGGCGTTGGCACGGTTTTTCTCCGCAGTAAGGTATTTTTTGCTCACGCCCAGCCGCATCTTGAAGGCTTCTTGATAAGCCGCTTCGAGGGTAGGCGTAAGCGTGTAGGGCGACTGCCCAAACGCCCCAAAACTACCCAAAAACCAAAATAAGACCGTCTCAAATACGCTCCGTTTCCACGTTGTTTGATACTGTCTTGCGTTTATCAATTTTGAATGTTGTTTTTTGAACCACAAAGTTGAGTCTTATTTCTCGAAAGCACAAGGCATAGTCGAATCGAAACAGCGCGTTTGCTTGACTGTCTAAAAAGAAAGCCCTATTTTTGACAAAATGTAAGTTTCTCTTTTACAGCAATGGCTCAACAAAAAACTACCGAAACCACCGCCAACGTCATGGATTTTGTAAATGCGGTGCCAGACCCTACCAAACGCAGCGACAGCCTCACGCTAATAGACACCATGCAAACCCTCACGGGTTTTCCGCCCAAAATGTGGGGGCCAAGCATCATCGGGTTTGGCAGCTATCATTACCGATATGAAAGCGGTCGCGAAGGCGACAGCCTTTTGGTGGGGTTTTCGCCCCGAAAAGCAGCCATTACGTTGTATGTTTCGGGAGGAAAAAAGCGCGAAGAATTGCTGGCGCAGTTGGGCAAGCACAAAACCGACAAAGGCTGTATTTACGTCAAAAAATTGGCTGATATTGACCTCTCAATTCTCGAACAAATGATTGTAGAACACGTAAAACATCTCCAAGAACTATATCCTCAACAAAAATAAAATCTTAACTAAAAATGGCTTACAGTAAATTTACGCTTGTAGAAATCGTCGAGCGATTTAGCCTCATTATCAAACGAGGAGCTGTATTGGAGGCTGTGAAACCAATACCTATCAGCGATTTTTTGAAAGAAAGTTTGACAAGAGGCATTGGTATTGCCCTGCCCAACGGCAGCGAAAAAGCCCGTTCAGAATTATTAGTATCGCCCTTTTTGGTCGAACTCAAACAAATCAATGCTGGTACTATTTCGGTCTTTTCGGGAGAAGTTTTGGATGCTGACAAAAAGAAAGGTCTCAACGGTGAATGTGATTTTATTTTGTCTTTCAACGACAATCAGCTTTTTATTGATGCTCCTATTTTTACGATTGTCGAAGCCAAGAAAAACGACATCGGAGAGTCATTTGGGCAATGTGTGGCGCAAATGTTGGGGGCAAAGATTTTCAACGAAACCCACCGCAAAAATATTCATACGATTTTTGGTTGCGTCACCACAGGCGACCGTTGGCATTTTCTCAAACTGCACGACACCACCGTATCTATCGCCCCAAAAGATATTATTCTTGATACCAACGAAGACCTTATTTTAGGCACATTGCAACACATCGTCGAAAGTTCAAAGCCCCAATAAATCTTTTCAAATGTTTTTAGATTTTTTTCTTTTGCTCAAACGCAACGCCCTGCCCGTCAGCATTGGCGAGTATTTACCTGAGTCGCACGGTGCTTATCAAAAACGAAATGCACTACGACCTGTTCGATAGGCTGTTTGGCGAGTATTTCAAAAACATCAAAACCATCGAAACGAGCTTGTTGGACGCCAATCTCCCGCCCGAGTGGTTTCAAAATGCCCTCTCCCGCGAGCTGACCGACGAAGAAAAAGCCCTCATCGAGAAAATGGGGGGGCTTGACAAACTTTTTGAGCGGTTTCAGCAACTCCTGCGCGAGCAGCAAGAACGCCACGACGGCGGCAACCGCTGGATAGGCACGGGCGGCACGTCGGCTTTTGGCAACAACGGCCACAACCCCGAAGGCTTCCGCGTGAAGGGCGAGTCGAGTGGCAACCGGACCGCCGCCAAAGTGTGGGAACACCGCGAGTACAAAAACTACGACGAAAACCTCGAACTCAACACCCGCAACATCAAAATGGCCCTGCGCCGCTTGCGTATCCTCACCCGCGAGGGCATGGACGAAGAACTC
This sequence comes from Spirosomataceae bacterium, assembly GCA_025455795.1. Classification (GTDB taxonomy): domain Bacteria; phylum Bacteroidota; class Bacteroidia; order Cytophagales; family Spirosomataceae; genus Runella. Next base: position 817 of record JALOLW010000251.1, on the reverse strand, counting down.
GACATGGACGAGACCATCGCGGGGACGTGTCGCAACGGCGGGATTCTGGATATTCACCTGCATCCCTCGCGCAAAAACAACGTCAAAGTGCTGCTCCTGCTCGACGTGGGCGGCTCGATGGACGAGCATATTGAGCTTTGTTCGGAGCTTTTTTCGGCGGCCAAGTACCAATTCAAGCACCTCGAACACCTGTATTTTCACAACTGCGTCTATGAAACCCTCTGGCGCGACAACACCCGCCGCCACAGCCGTATCCCCACGCTCGAAGTGCTGCACAAATACAACAAAGACTACAAGGTGATTTTTGTGGGCGATGCTTCAATGGCCTCTTACGAAATCACCCACCCGCGCGGAAGCGTGGAGCATTACAACGAGGAGGCGGGCATTACTTGGCTCGACCGCTTCAAGGCCCAATACCCCGATTTTGTGTGGCTTAATCCCGTCGCCGTACCCGATTATTGGAAATTCACCCACAGCATCCAACTCATCAGAGATTGGTCCGAAAACCGAATGTTTCCGCTCACCCTCGGCGGCCTCACCCAAGCCATGAAATGCCTCAAAAACTCAAAAATACGGTTTGAGGGGTAAGTCATTCTCAATAAAAACATAGAGATTGGGCGAAATAACATTTACGACAATAGACGACTTTAAGGCTGACCTAAAAATTGGAAACTTACTCTATACAAAGCAATCAATCGCTACATAAAAAACAAAAATTGGGCAACATTGACGAATTGCCTCCGTCTGTTGCCCAATTTTATCAAAGTTTTGCCGTGCTTTTTGCCTACTTGGGCATCACTACGGTATCAATCACGTG
>JALOLW010000007.1 GCA_025455795.1 Spirosomataceae bacterium | reverse complement strand
ATACAAACGAAGCGCGACGTTGTCTTCAAATTCAAGAGGATTGAGATTGTACGGGTCTATGGTCTTAGAGTCCCAAATCACGTAATAATCGGCCACTTGCACCCAATCATCCCCCACTTGAATCGAATCTATTTGCTCGGCGATGGTGGTTACTCCCTCGTCTATTTTGCCCGTAGTGTCGTCGGCGATAGTAGGATTGATTGGTTTGACTGGCTCAAAGGTGTTGGTGAAGCGCATTTGAGTTTGCTGCGTGTCAAACTCTTCAAATTCATCCTTTTGATGTTTGGGAGCCGTAGAGGGTGGCGCATCCTCCGTTTTGTTTGGTTTGATTTTGGGGTTTCGCTTAAACAACCCTCGCTCTTGGGCTTGTCCGTTTGCTCCTATCAAAAGCGCAAACAGCAAGGCAACAAAAGAAAATTTAGCCTTCATTGATTAGGTAGTTTTAACGGCCACTGAGCGGGGAGAACGCATCTATGCCCACTCAGCGGTCGGAGTGAAAAGAAAAATTAAAACTTATCTCTGCCGTGCCACCAATGAAGGGCAGTGACACGACAGGTGAAGAATATCGTTTGTATTAATGCAATCCTTTTTCGGCCAAATACCGCTCGGCATCCAAAGCCGCCATGCAGCCTGTTCCTGCGGCGGTGACGGCTTGACGGTAGATATTGTCTTGGGCATCGCCACAAGCGAATACACCTTCGATGTTGGTTTTGGTCGAACCTTTGATGGTTTGGATATAGCCTGCGCTATCCATGTCAATAAAACCTTGGAAGATAGCTGTGTTGGGTTGGTGACCAATGGCTACGAAAAAGCCTGTCACGTCCAAAACGCTGCTTTCTTGGGTTTTATTGTTGCGGACGCGCACGCCTGTGACGCCAGTATCACCCAAAATCTCTTCGGTATCTGTATTCCAAAGAATTTCGATATTGGGGGTTGTTTTTACGCGATTTTGCATGATTTGCGACGCGCGAAGCTCCTCACGACGCACGAGCATATAGACTTTTTTACAGAGTTTTGACAAATAACTCGCCTCTTCGCAAGCGGTGTCGCCACCTCCTACGATGGCTACTTCTTGGTTGCGAAAAAAGAATCCATCGCATACCGCACAGGCCGACACGCCATAGCCGTTGAGGCGTTGTTCAGACTCCAATCCGAGCCATTTGGCCGATGCACCCGTGGCAATAATCACCGCGGGGGTTTCGATAAGGTGCTGATCATCAATCCAGACCTTGTGGTTGGTAGGGTCAGAGAAATCTACTTTGGTAGCCAAACCATAGCGAATATCGGTGCCAAAACGGCGGGCTTGTTGCTCAAAATCCATCATCATTTGAGGACCTTGTACGCCTTCGGGATAGCCTGGGTAATTTTCAACTTCGGTCGTAATGGTGAGTTGGCCACCTGGCTGGCCGCCTGTATAAAGGACTGGTTTGAGACCTGCACGGGCGGCATAAACCGCTGCTGTGTAGCCCGCAGGGCCAGAACCGATGATTAAGCAAGACAATTTTTCTGAAGACATTTTTTGTTCGTTATCCGTTATTTGTTATCTGTTATTGGCGAAGCCGTTATTTGTTATCCGTTGTTAGAGAATCCGTTTCGCGTGCGCGACGGTCGGCCGCTGCCGCCCCGTCCGTATTTCCTTGTTCCATTCTTCGCGAGCGTCGCAGTGGCACGGTCGTAATGACGAACCACCGCCGTTGCGGAACTACCCTCGTCTGTTATTCCGTTTTCCGTCAAAAAAATTACAGATTTTGAGGGTAAAAGGTTCTTTTTTAGGGAAAAGAGGCACAAAAGTACAACAAAAACCCTAATTTACCATATTCGCCATTCGATGCGGCGGTTGAGCTGGCGGTTTTGGTCAGAAGTATTGGGAACAATCGGCTTTGACTCACCCAACCCTACGGCTTTGATACGGGTAGCAGCTATGCCTGCTTTTATCAAATAATCCACCACACTCTGGGCGCGTTTTTGGGAAAGGACTTGATTTTGTTTGGCATCACCGATGTCGTCCGTGTGGCCCGCTATTTCGATGCGAAGCGTGGCTTGTTGTTTGAGTTGTTGGACGAGTTTTTCGAGTTCAGTACGTGACTTGTCCTGCAAATCGGCCTTGCCCGTTTCAAAATAAATATTGTTGAGAATCCCGAATCCTTCGCGGTTGAGGGGGTCGAGTTGGATGTCCAACTGATAACCTTCGGCCTGCTGACGTTGGCTATAATCAAACGAAAGACTTTTGTAGAAATACCCTTCGGCAGTCACATAAAGGCCCCACTCTGCGCCGTTGGGCAAGGCGGTGAGGTATTGACCTGCTGTGGCCTCTGACACAAACTTTTGGACGACTTTATGGGTACGGAGGTCAATTAATTCGAGGTCGGCTTTTATTGGTTTTTGGGTTTTGGCATCCGTAACTTTTCCTTTGAGGACATTGGCCGCAGTAAATTTGGCTTTGAGTTCTTGGGGCAATTCAAATCTATACAGACGCGATACGCGCTGATTGCCAATGCGTTTGGTATCCAACGAATAATATCCATAGCGACTGTCGGCGGTGATGATGAGGGCTACTTGGTTGTCGGAGGTATTGATAGGATAGCCGAGGTTCTGGGGTGGTTGCCAACCTGTGGCGGTGCTATCGGCAAAAAACAAATCGTATCCACCGAGACCTTCGTGACCCATTGAAGCAAAAAACAGCGTGCGTCCGTTGGCGTGCAGAAAAGGCGAGGCTTCGTCGTCGAGGCTATTGATAGTAGGGCCGAGGTTTTGGGCGGTGGTCCATTGCCCATTGGGCTGCAAAACACTGTACCAAATATCGCGCCCGCCGATGCTTCCACGGCGGTCTGACACAAAATAAAGCGTGCGGCCATCGGGCGAAAGTGCCGCTTGCGACTCCCAGTAAGGAGTGTTGATAGCAATACCGAGATTTTGGGGCTTTTCCCATTCGTTGCCCTGACGGTGGCTGATGTACAAATCACAACTTCCGTAGCCGTCTCGGCGGTTGCAAGCGGTAAAAACGAGCGTCCGTCCGTCGGCAGAAAGTACGCCCGTGCCTTCGTTGTCGGGGGTGTTGATTTTGTCAGAAACAGGAACGGGGATTTGCCAATGCCCCTGCTCGAAGGTTGAGATAAAGAGGTCTTCGTCGTTTTCGGGTTTGAGGGCAGTAAAAAGCATGGTCTGCCCGTCGGCGGTCAGCGAAGGGAAATACTGCAAAATAGACGCATTGATGGTGTCCGACAGTTCTTCGGGATTGATAATGAGGGGTTTTTGGATGGCTTTTTCGCCAAAATCGCAAGTGGCAAGTTGCCGTTGGGCACGGCGTAAAGCCATGCTGTTGGGGCGGAGAAGCGGTATGTATTTTTCCAAATCGGCTTTCGCCTGTGCATACTCACCCGCCCGCAGGTGATGCTCGATGAGTTTTTGATAGGCTACCGCAAACTGCGGCGCATCGGGACGGAGCGTAACGGCCTTGCGGTAGGAGACCAATGCCCCATCGTATTGGGTGAAGATTTCGGCCAACTGCGCCCTGCGAAAGTGGGCTTCGGCAAAAGTAGAGTCGAATTTGAGGGATTCTTCGACCCAACGATTGGCTTGTTCAAAGTTTTTTTCGGCAAAGAACTTGCTGCTTTTGTCAAAGGCTTCTTGGGCTTTTTTGTTGGTGGCGGGCAAAAAACTATTGGTTACTTGGGCGTTTACCGACAAAGTGTAGAGAAAAACAAGAATGAAATAGTTGATTCTCATAGTAGCATTTTACTCATTTCTATCCAACGAAAAAAGTAACAAATGCGTATTTTAAGGGAGTGGTTTGTGCTTAGGCGGATTGTAAATTTGCGGCTCCTAATTAGGCTGCGACGCAATGCCTGATTTTTTTTAGCTTGATAGGATCTGCCGCGTCAATGTCTGATAGGCATACCGCTTCCGTCGGCCTTATTTCCATAGTTTGGGGTTTTTGTAACCACCTTATTTCAAAAAAGAGACGTGTATTGGCAATGTAAACAAAGTTATTATTTTCGCTCCAAAACCCTTAGATTTGTCCATCAAAAAGTATTGTATTACTGAAATAATGGCATCCAAATAATCCCCCTCAAAAATGCTTACATTCTATCGCTCACTCACCCATCCAAAGCAGCTCACTGTTTACTGCTTACTGCTTACTGCTTGCTACCTACCGCTTGCTGCTTTTTGCCAAGAAGTCAAAGAATCCAAGGGCGTTTATCAGTTTTTGACCGAAGACCCCACCCAAAAACCGTTTTTCTCTGACCGTCAGGGCGTGGTGGGCAAAAACGGCATGGTTGCATCGGCGCACCCGGAGGCGTCGCGCGTGGGCGTAGAGATTCTCCAAAAAGGCGGCAATGCCACCGACGCCGCCGTGGCGGTGCAGTTTGCGTTGGCGGTGGTGCATCCGTCGGCAGGCAACATCGGCGGGGGCGGCTTTTTGGTGTATCGTACCAAAAAAGGCAAAAATTATACGCTTGATTTTCGAGAAAAAGCACCCCTTCAAGGCCACAAAGACATGTATTTGGACGCCGACGGCAATGTGATTCAGGGCCTCAGCATGACGGGACACCTGGCGAGTGGTGTGCCGGGGTCGGTAGATGGCATGGTGAAGATTCATCAAAAGTTTTGCAAACTCCCCTGGACTGAGTTGCTCCAACCCGCCATTGATTTGGCCGAAAAAGGCGTGGTACTCACTGCCAGAGAAGCAGCAGGCTTGAATCGCATCAAAAACGATTTGAAAAAGCTCAACCCCAATACCACTTATTTTTTGCGCCAAGACGGGCGCGACTGGCACTTGGGCGACACGCTCATTCAGGCTGATTTGGGCAAAACCCTCCGTCGGATTCAAGCGCAAGGCCGCGCGGGATTTTATGAGGGCGAAACGGCTACGTTGCTCGTCAAAGAAATGCAGCGCGGTAAGGGCATCATCTCCGCCCAAGACCTCCAACAGTACCAATCGGCTTGGCGAAAGGCCATTGTAGGACAGTACAAAGGCTACAAACTCATCACCATGCCGCCCGTGTCGAGCGGGGGCGTGGCACTCATGCAGTTGATGAAACTCGTAGAACCTTACCCGCTCAAACGCTGGGGCTGGCACGCCGACTCTACCCTCCAAGTGATGATAGAAGCCGAGCGGCGCGTTTATGCCGACCGCGCTAAGTTTTTGGGCGACCCCGATTTTGTAAAAGTCCCTATCAAACAACTTACTTCAACCGATTATTTACGGCAGCGTTGGCAGGATTTTAGTTTTGACAAAGCCACCGACAGCAAAGCCGTCAAAGGAGGCGATATAGCGGGCTACGAAAGCACCGAAACCACGCACTTCTCTATCGTGGACAAGGACGGCAACGCCGTGGCCATCACTACCACGCTCAACGGCGGCTACGGCAGTCGAATCGTGGTAGAAGGTGCGGGTTTTTTTATGAACAACGAAATGGACGATTTCAGCATCAAGCCTGGCGTACCCAATATGTTTGGACTGATAGGCAACAAAGCCAACGCCATCGCACCGAGCAAACGAATGCTCTCTTCGATGACCCCAACCATCATCGAAAAAGACAAAAAATTGTACATGGTGGTAGGCACACCAGGTGGCTCTACCATCATCACGTCGGTGTTTCAGACCATTCTCAACGTACTCGAACACGGTATGACGATGCAGCAATCGGTCAATGCCCTCAAATTTCACCATCAATGGCTGCCCGACAAAACGCTGTTTGAAAACGGCGCATTTACCGAAAATACCATCAAACGCCTCCAAGCGCGTGGCTATATTCTTGAAATGCAACGCAATACCATCGGTCGGATGGATTGTATCTTGGTACGTCCCGACGGGTCGCTCGAAGGTGGCTCCGACCCGCGCGGCGACGACACAAGCGTGGGCTATTGAGGATTTAGGTAGATTTTATGGATTTTTAAAGAATTTAATGGCTGCTTTGTCGTTGTGATAAAGTAGCCATTTTTTTCATCTTCGTACCATGATTTCAAGTCTATTTCGTTTATTAACAGCTTTTTGGAGGCGTTTATTAACAGCTTTTTGGAGACGGATGTCAACAGCCTTTTGGGGACACAGAGTTACACAGAGGCTAATGCAGAGTTTCACAGAGATTTTTTCGGGGTTTGTAATCTCGACAAAAGAGCCACATCGTTGGTCGGGATTTGCTATTCCGATCCAAGAACCGCCGATTTGCAATCGGCTCATTTTCACCTTCTTCCTTGCACTCTCGTTCATTTCCCAAGCCCAAACGCGCCATACCATCAGCGGGTATATCAGGGAAAAAGGCAGCCAAGAACAGTTGATTGGCGTGGGGGTTTTTGTGCCAAACACCACCATCGGTACGGCTTCCAACACCTACGGGTTTTATTCGCTTACACTCCCCGCCGCCGACTCCGTAACGGTGGCGTTTTCGTTTGTGGGCTATGATACCGAAACCCGTACTTTCCGCCTCAACAAAAACATGGAGTTCAACATTGCCCTCAATCCTCTCGGGCGGCAGCTCAATGAAGTGGTGGTATCGGGCAGGCGCGAAGCCGACAAGGTAAGTCAGACTGCTCAGATGAGTCAGATTGATATTCCGATTCAGCAAATCAAGAAAATACCCGCGTTTCTGGGCGAAAAAGACGTGCTGCGCGTCATCCAACTCATGCCTGGGGTTCAAAAAGGCTCCGAAGGTCAGACTGGAATTTATGTGCGCGGTGGCGGCCCCGACCAAAACCTCATCCTGCTCGATGAAGCCCCTGTCTATAACGTCAGCCACTTATTTGGCTTTTTCTCGGTGTTCAACGGCGATGCCCTCAAAAGCGTCGAACTCACCAAAGGCGGCTTTCCAGCACGGTTTGGGGGGCGGTTGTCGTCGGTGTTGGAACTCAATATGAAGGAAGGCAACAAAGAAAAACTCCACGGCGAAGGCGGTGGTGGCCTTATCGCCTCGCGCGTCACGCTCGAAGGCCCTCTCAAAACCAAAAAGCAGTCGGTGGCCAAATCGTCGTTTTTGGTTTCGGGGCGGCGTACTTATTTAGATTTATTGGCACGCCCCATCATCGCCGCCTCTACCGAAGGGGCAGGCAACGGCGGCTATTATTTTTATGACCTCAATGCCAAAGTCAATTATGACTTTGGGCAAAAAGACAAAGTGTATTTGAGTGGATATTTTGGACAGGATAGGTTCTTTTTTCGAGAAAATAGCAGAAATTCTTCCAGCGAAGGCGGCCTCAACTGGGGCAATGCCACGGGTACGCTTCGCTGGAACCACCTGTTTAGCGAAAAACTTTTTGCCAATACTTCGCTCATTTTCAGCAATTACAAGTTTCAGATATACGCCAAAGACAGCTTTGGGGCCAACCAAGCCAATGAGTTTGAACTGCGCTACTCGTCGGGCGTGCGCGACTGGGGCTTGAAATATGATGTGGACTATTTTCCCAATCCCCAACACGCCCTGCGCTTCGGAGTTTCTTCTACGCTCCATCGCTTCACGCCGAGTGCCGTCGTTCTCAAAGACGACCAAGCAGCGCAGTTTACGAGCAAAGTAGAGGCCATTGACAACGTAGAATCGGGGGTGTACGTGGAAGACACGTGGAAGCCCAACCGATGGCTCAAAGTCAATGCGGGTGTGCGCGTGAGTCATTTTCAAGCCGATAGTCAGGCGTATTTCAGGCCCGAACCGCGCATTTCGGCGGCGTTTATGCTGCGCCCTGACTTGTCGTTCAAAGCCTCCTACGCCCGTATGAATCAGTACATTCACTTGCTGTCCAACACGGGCATCGGCCTCCCTACCGATTTGTGGGTGCCGAGTACGAGCAAAGTAGCCCCGCAGCAGTCGAGCCAAATAGCGGCGGGTTTTGCCAAAGATTTTGAAAAGGCAGGACTTGGCCTCACCATTGAGGGGTATTACAAGGAGATGAACAACATCATCAACTACAAAGAAGGGGCGAGTTTTCTGCTCATAGACGACCCCACGGGAGCCGATAAAATCCAATGGGACGACAACGTAACGAGTGGGCGCGGGTGGAGCTACGGCGCAGAAGTGCTTTTGCAGAAAAAAACGGGGCGATTGTCGGGCTGGATAGGCTACACCCTCTCGTGGACACAGTGGCAGTTTGCGGAATTGAACTTTGGCGAAAAATTTTTCCCGCGTTACGACCGTCGGCACGATTTGTCGTTGGTGGGCATTTATGAAATCAGTCCGCGCATCACGCTTTCGGGAACGTGGGTGTATGGCACTGGCAACGCCCTCACGATGCCACAGTCTAATTACACGGCTTTGCTCCACAGCAGTAGTTCACAGGTCAATACCAACGCGCAAGGCATCCCGTCGTTTGTCTATCCTTCTACCCGCTTTGGGCGGAGCGTGAGCGACTATGGCCCCAAAAATAGCTTTCGGGCCGAGCCGTACCACAGATTTGATTTGAGTTTGCAGTTTCACAAAAAGAAACGCCGCCACGAGCGTACTTGGGAACTGAGTATTTACAATCTTTACAATCGTCGCAATCCGTTCTTTTATAATTTTACCAATCGGCCCGTTGTTGACCCCAACGACAACACCAAAATCGTTGGCAATGAGCGAGTTTTACAACGTATTTCGATTTTTCCGATTGTACCCACATTGAGCTATAACTTCAAATTTTAGAGAAAATGAAGACTTTAAGTGCTAAAGCAATTGTTATTCGTTATTGGTTATCTGTCAATTGCGGCATGACTGAGGCTTGTCGCTTCAATAGTAGCGAGTTCGTGACAGTCGTGCCACGAGTTCTGTTTACAACATTTCGCTTCCTCTGTTTTGCATTCACCATGCTGGCTTTTTGGGGGTGCGAAACCCTCGTCAACGACATTAGCCCTGACCGACTGCCCACTTCCAAAAATCAGTTGGTTGTGCACGGCTATCTGTCACCCCAAGATACCGCTATTGTGATTTCAGTACAGCGCAGTAGTCCTGTTTTGGGCCTAAATGTAGGTGGTTTTGGGTCTTTCGGTGGAAACACACCAAGTATCAGTGGCGCCAAAGTCCTGCTCACCAACCGTGACAAAACCATCGAAGTACCCTTTGATAACCGCCGACAACAATATGCCATCAACACGCGGGCGATGGCGATAAGAGCAGGTGAAACATACAATCTGAAAATTACACTGGGAGACCAAACTGTGGAGTCTTCTTGCAAAATCCCGAGGGCAGTTTTTATTTCGGAGGTCAATCGGGACTCGGTCTTGGTCAATGCTCAAATTACGCCCGCCGCTTACGACCTCACCTACCGTCTTTTTTGGACAGATACCAGGGGCGAAAAAAATTATTACCTAATTACAGGGCTTGGCGCCCAAACGCGCCGCGTCCAAGCGATGCCCAACACCTTTGTGCTCCAACCAGAGATTTTTAATGTTCGATTTGGCGATTTTAACGGATTGTGGATGACCGACGACCGAGACGACGGTACGTTTATGATTTCGGAAGCGGGTATTATCCCCTACGGCTATCGTATTACGCCCAACGTCATTCCGGGTTCGCGGCGGGTGGAGTTCTCTCTCACCTCTTACGAAAAAACGTACTACGAATATCACCGCGCAGTGCAGCAATTTGACAATGACAACCCTTTTGCCGAACCGTCGTTGGTACCGTCCAATATCAAAGGCGGCTTAGGATGCTTTGCGGGCTACACGCGCAGTGCTCGCGTGGGAGGCTGGTAGATGTCGCCTTATTTCTTTTTCTTTTCTTCAACTTTTGGCGCGGTTTCGCCCGCTTTGATAAACTCTGCCACTTGTTGTTCCGTAATTCCCACCGTCACGTCGAGGGCGGGCTTCGTTTGTTTGAGGGCAGTTACGCCCGTTTCGGTTACTTTCGATTGCCACAGGTGCAAGCTACGTAAACTTTTGGTGGTCGAGAGGTCTTTGACGCCAGCGTCGGTCACTTGCGTGCCTACGAGATTGAGGTATTCGAGATAGGGCAAATCCTTCACTTGACGCACGGTGGCATCACCGATAGTGGTGTTTTCCAAATGTAGTTTTTGAAGGTTTTTGAGTTGGGCAATGGTCGCGGCGGCTTGGTCAGTGATTTTGGTGTCACCCAGTTTGAGCCACACAATTTGCTCTTTTAACGGTTGCAAAAGTGCCATCTGCGCGTCGGTCAAGTCGCTGGCATTGACGGCATTGACTTCGAGCAAGTTGCTCCCCGACGCAATGGGGGTCACGAGCAAGCCCGCTTTTTTGATTGCTTCGATGGCTTTGGCATCTGCCGCCGCCACTTTGAGACTCAGCACTACCGACTGCTGACTACTGCCGGCTGCTGGCTCACTACCTGCTGACGACTGACCATTACCCAAAGCTGCCAACGCGGGTTTTACGGCATCGGTCGCTTTGAGGTCGGCTACTTTTTTGTCAAAAGGTGCTCCTTGGTCTATCCACCACGATAAAATCGCTATCTGCCCCTCAGTAAGTTGCGTTTTACCTTTTGGAGGCATATGGTGTTCGTCTTCAAGTGGGAGCAAGCACCGCTCAATCATCTCGCTTTCTTGGCCTTTGCCCGCTACAAAAATAGGCCCATTTTCGCCGCCTTTTTTGAGAAGTTCGATGTCATCCATGCGAAGATCGCCTTTGGATTTGTTGGCATTGTGGCACTGCACGCAGCGGGCTTTGATGATAGGATTGACCACGTCTTGAAACACCATCGCGTTGTTCACATCGGCAATGGGCTTGATTTCGTCGCCGCCTTTTTCGGTTTTGGGCTCCATGCCAAGCCAGCCTCGAAACGGCTCGGGGGTTTCTTGGGTCAAGTAGCCTTCGCCGTGGGTCAGTGAGCCACCATTATGCCCCGCTATCATTGTAAAAAACGCCCCAATCACGAGTGCTGGTGCGTACAAGAGATTGGTAAAAGAAAATTTTTCGATAAACAAGTCCGACTTCGCCACCCACGCTACCCAAGCCGCCACCGCGACCCAGATACCTTGCCATTTGTGATTTTCGAGGAGTTGGGCTTCGTAGCCGCCTCCCAAAGACAGCAGATAGCCCGCCACGCACGAGAGCGTCGCGCCCACTGCCGACCAAAACAAAATGAAAGAAATGGTGCTGTTTTTGACTTCGGTTTTACCCAAAAGCCGCCCGATTTCGAGCAGTCCTGCCAAAATCAAGAAGCCGATGGGCAAGTGAACCAACACAGGGTGGAAGCGACCAAAAAAGGCCGCCCAATCAGAGCAAATAGAGACTTGAAGAATGAGCATAGTTGAGAGATTTCGATAGACTCAATCTATAAAGACTTTCACTGTTTTTTTTTACGCAGTATTGTCTTCAAAACCCTCAAACGCCCGGCTTCACAAACGGTATTTTGACGATTTGGGCTTTGAGAAGGCGGTCGCGGACTTTGACAAAAATCTCCGTACCTACCTTACTGTACGCCAAAGTCACGTAGCCCATTCCGATGCCTTTGCCCAGCGTGGGCGATTGTGTCCCCGACGTGACGTGTCCGATAACACCGCCTTCGGCATCACAAAGGTCGTAGTGGCCTCTTGGAATACCACGGTCAATCATCTCAAAACCAACGAGTTTACGCTGAACTCCCGCCTGTTTTTGTTGAAGCAGGGCTTGTGAATTGACAAAATCTTTGGTAAATTTTGTCACCCAACCCAAGCCCGCTTCGAGCGGTGAGGTGGTGTCGTCAATATCGTTGCCGTAGAGGCAGTAGCCCATTTCGAGGCGAAGCGTATCGCGCGCACCGAGGCCGATGGGCTTGATGCCAAATTCTGCCCCTGCCTCAAAAATCGCGTTCCATAGGCGTTCGGCGTCGTGATTCCACACATAGACTTCAAAACCACCCGCACCCGTGTAGCCCGTGGCGGAGATAAATACGTCTTCTACCCCCGCCAGCGTACCTGCTGCGTAGTGGTAGTATTCTATTTTACTGAGGTCAATATCGGTCAGTTTTTGGAGTGTTGCCATCGCTTTGGGACCTTGAACCGCAAACAAACAAAGACGGTCGGAGATATTTTCCATTTCTACACCCTCGGTATTGTGGCTTTGTATCCAATTCCAATCTTTTTCGATATTGGACGCATTGACCACTAAGTAATACTCTTCTTGATTGTAGCGATACACCAACAAATCATCCACTACGCCCCCGTCGGCATTGGGCAAATAGCTGTACTGAATTCTACCGTCGTACAGGGCAGTTGCGTCATTGGCCGATACGCGCTGAATCAAATCAAGGGCTTTGGGGCCACGCACTACAAACTCTCCCATATGCGACACGTCAAACACCCCCACGCCGTTGCGAACGCAGTGATGCTCTTCCAAATCTGAAGAGTAACGGACGGGCATCATAAAACCCGCGAAAGGAACCATTTTTGCTCCAAGGCTTACGTGGAGGTCGTTGAGGGGGATTGTTTTAATTTGTTCGGTCATTGTGTCGGTGAAGAAATTTTACGCAAAGCTAATCCGAAACCGTGGATTTAGCGAATCCAACGGCTTTTTTTGTAAAACCTCCGAACTTCCTTATTTTTGCCTAATAATCAACGTTTTTGGGCAAAATGGGAAAGAAAAAACAACCCACAAATCAGGTTTTTATTGATTTCTCCCTGCGCGACCGCACGCTTCTGCACCTGGGTCAAGTAGCTGCCCAACGCGAAGGAGAGCGTATTTTTCAGTCGCTGCTCGCGGGTGAGTGGCTTTTGGAACCTGCGGGCGAGGCCGCCGACGTGTCCTCTGGTCAGGAGGTCATACGTCAATTGGGCCGTAAACTTCCCTACCCCGAAGTAGTCAAAGTGGCACAGTTGCACCAAGTGGAAGGTGAGTTTATTGGGCTTTCGGCTTTGTATCAAAACAAAGGTTGGGTGTTTGTCAATGCCCAAGCCGACGAACACGAACGCCAATACTACACCTATCTCCTCACGGCTTCGCTGGGGCTGTACATGAGTTATTCTCAACCCGAAACCTTGGCCCAACGCGCCGAGCAACTGGTTTTTGAGGCATTTCTCCCCGAAAACGAAGTCCAAAGTTTTTTTCACCGTGGCATCAGCAAAATCTCTCCCGCCTTGGCCATGGACATTGCCGAGTTTTTCCGTGTTCCTTTTTGGGTGGTGTTGAGACGCGCTTTGCTTTTGGAAGTGATTTCCGACGAACAATACCGCAACTTTATGACCATCAAGCCCGAACGTCCCGCCAAAACCCGCCCGCTATTTGTGTCACGTGGTGGGGATTTGGAAGGCGACATTGAGGAACAATGGCTCGAAGAGGGAATGTAGGCGGATGTTCAATCAAGAATATCGAACATCCAACGCTGAGTAAAGAACATTTTAAAAATCACACTTCATCATCCATGCTAAAAACTGATTCGACGACTACCGTCCGTGAAGGCGAGCAATTGAACATAGACAACCTCAACACATACATCGCTTCCCAACTTCCCAATTTTGGGCAAATCACAGAAGTAAGGCAGTTTCCCGGCGGATATTCCAACCTCACGTATTCGCTCAAAACCCAGCACGACCAAGAATACGTGCTACGGCGGCCTCCGTTTGGGTCGAAGCACATCAAAGGCGGTCACGACATGGGGCGGGAGTTTCGGGTACTTTCGACTTTGCAAAGTGCTGGGTTTACCAAAATCCCCGCGCCTGTTCTTTTTTGTGAAGATGAAAGCGTGCTTGACTGTCCGTTTTACATCATGGAGCGAGTGCAAGGGGTGATTTTGCGCGCCCACAACGCCCCCAAAATGGGCATTGACTCCGCTACCATGCGCCGACTATCAGAGGCATTGGTGGACAACATGGCCGCGCTCCACGCCATTGACATTCATCAAACGGGCTTGGTTCAACTCGGCAAACCCGAAGGCTATATCCAACGCCAAGTGGAGGGCTGGTACAAACGCTACCAAACCGCCCAAACCGACGATGTGCCTGCGGTAGAACAAGCCTACGCTTGGCTTGTCAAAAACCTGCCTACCGAAAACCCACCTACGCTCATCCACAACGATTATAAATATGACAACGTGGTGCTCAACCCCAACGACTTGACCGACCTCATGGCAGTCCTCGATTGGGAAATGACCACCGTAGGCGACCCACTCATGGATGTCGGTACATCGTTGAGTTACTGGTCGGAAGCAAACGACGGGCTGTTTGAAAAAAGTTTTAATCTCACTTGGCTACCCGGCAACCTTACCCGCCAAGAGTTTGCCGACCGCTACGCCCAAAAAAGTGGCCGCGATGTGTCCAATATCCTGTTTTATTACGTGTTTGGCCTGTTCAAAAACACGGTCGTGATTCAGCAAATTTATGCGCGTTGGAAACAAGGATTTAGCAAAGACGAGCGTTTTGCGGGTTTGCACGTGGGCGTAAAAGCCCTCATTCAAAAGGCTGTCACTTCGATAGAGGCAGGAAAGATTTGAAAAATGAAAAAGCCCACTTCATACCGAAATGGGCTTTTTCTTGAAATCTATAAAAACCCCGCGAGGGTTTTGAACCCTCGTGGGGTTAAAGTTCTATCCTTGCGAAAGGGCTTCGGCACCGCCGACGATTTCGAGGATTTCTTTGGTAATGGCCGCTTGACGTGAACGGTTGTACTCCAAACGCAACGCCTTCAAAAGCTCTTGGGCGTTGTCGGTGGCCTTATCCATTGCCGTCATCTGCGCGCCAAAGAAAGACGCATTCGACTCCAATGTGGCGCGATACAACTGGATTTTCAAAGATTTTGGTATCAAATCACTCACAATCTGCTCCTCAGAAGGCTCAAATAGATAGTTGGTCTTGCTGCCCGACATCTTCTTTTGGGCTTCTTCGGTCACGGCGATAGGCAAAAACTGCTCGGTACGAATGATTTGGGTCGCTACGTTTTTGAACTCGTTGAATATCACCTCTACCACGTCATACTTACCCGCCTGAAAATCGTCCATCACTTTCTCAGCCGCTTCTTTGACCGCCACAAAACTCAAGCGCGTAAACACGTCCATGTAAGAAGTATTGACGTTGTAGCCCCGACGCATCAATGCCTCGCCAGCTTTTTTGCCGATTGCCATGATTTCTACATTGCCTTTGGCGGCTTGAGCGGCATACTTTTCTTGCGTCAGTGCCACCACTGCCTTCATCACGTTGGTATTGAAAGCACCGCAAAGACCACGATCGGCAGATACTGCAATGATGAGTACCTTTTCGACGGGGCGCACTACTTTGAACGGGTTGTTGGCGGCGGTTTCAGCCCCTGCCGACACCGTAGCCAGCATTTCGCCCAGTTTCTTAGCGTAAGGACGCATCTGAATGATACCGTCTTGCGCTCTACGCAACTTTGCCGCGGCGACCATTTTCATGGCCTTTGTGATTTGTTGCGTCGAATTGACCGACGCGATTCTATTCCGAACTTCTTTCAGTGAAGCCATGATTCTATTTAGAAATATTTAGAGCTACTTTACTTTTCTCAACCAAATACTCGACCCACGTCCACGAGTGGCATAGTGGGGCATATTTTGGGCCAGCCAATCGGCGTGGAAAGTTTGCAAAAAGTCGTTGTGAAACAGTATTTCGTACGTATTTTGATTCATCAAAAATGCCCGTAAGATGTACGCTTCATTCCAACCAAACCGTCCGTTGCCGTCAATCACCCACGCTTTGGGATATTCAAACGGATAAAACACATCGTGAATGTGAACAATCACGCCGGGCTTGAGCCGTGGAAAAATCTCAAACAGGAAATAATTGACATCGCTGCCTGTTTTGGAGACGTGCGTAGAGTCAATAAACAGGAAGTCATTGGCTTCCAACTGTTCAAAATACTCGGCAGGCACGTCCTGCAAAGGTTTTTCGTAAATCGTCGTTTGCTGACGGTCGGCGGCGGTCAATAACGAATACAAACGTTCTGGATAAGGCTCAATAAAAGTGAACTGAACGCTTTGATTGAGAAACCGCTCGTTGGTATCCAACATCACCGCCGACGAAAACCCCGACCCCGCTTCGATGATTCGTTTGGGCTTAAAATGCCGCATCATGCAGTGGAGCGTGGTGGCATCGGCGTGGATGTAATATTTATTGACAAAATAATACCGAAAACCGTCTTTTGGCTCGTCGGTAAACGGCACAGAACCGTAATACTGCTCGGCAAAAGTCTGCATCAAAGCCACTTGCGCTGCTTCGTTGAGGTCGAGGTCGGGCAGGGTACGCGGCGGGGGCGTAGGATAAATCTGCGCTTCGCGTCTGCGGGCTTCTTCGACCGATACGATGGGGCTGTAAAAATGCCCCGCAGGTACTCTTGTGCGGTATTTACCAATAAATCGGGCTACGTCCCCGACGAGAGGCGTAGCCTTGACGATTTCTTTGATGCGCGACATTCCGTCCAGATTAAGCGTATTTAGCGGCTATTTCGCGGCCTGTTTTCTTGATAATGTCGGTGATGGTATCATCGAGCTTGCCCGCTGCCAATCCTGTCAATACTTCGGGATTGGAGGCTTTGAGAACCGTCATAAAGTCTTTCTCAAACGCTTTCACTTTACCAATAGCCACCTTGTCCAATACCCCGTTGATAGAGGCATAAATCATGGCTACTTGCTCGCCCACGGGCGCGGGTGAAAACTGACCTTGCTTCAAAATCTCTTGGTTGCGGCGACCGCGCTCGATGGTGAGTTTGGTAGAGGCATCCAAATCTGAACCAAACTTGGCAAATGCTTCCAACTCACGGAATTGCGCTTGGTCGAGTTTGAGCGTACCGGCTACTTTCTTCATAGATTTCACTTGGGCGTTGCCACCTACGCGGCTTACCGAGATACCTACGTTGATGGCAGGGCGGATACCCGCGTTGAACAAGTTAGATTCCAAAAATATCTGACCGTCAGTAATCGAAATTACGTTGGTAGGAATATATGCCGACACGTCGCCCGCTTGGGTTTCGATGATAGGCAACGCCGTCAATGAACCACCACCTTTTACTTTGTCTTTCAACGAAGGGGGAAGGTCGTTCATGTTTTTGGCAATTTCGTCATCATTGATAACCTTAGCGGCACGCTCCAACAAGCGGCTGTGGAGGTAGAACACGTCGCCAGGATAAGCCTCACGGCCTGGAGGACGACGCAACAACAGCGACACTTCGCGGTAGGCGACGGCTTGCTTCGACAAGTCGTCGTAAATCACCAATGCGGGACGGCCTGTATCGCGGAAATACTCCCCGATAGCTGCGCCCGTAAACGGTGCAAAAAACTGCATAGGCGATGGGTCTGAAGCACCCGCTGCCACGATGACGGTATAGTCCATGGCACCGTAGCGACGGAGCGTAGCTTCTACTGCTTTGATGGTAGAGGCTTTTTGACCGCAAGCCACGTAGATACAGTAAACAGGCTCACCTTTGTCGTAAAACTCTTTCTGGTTGATGATGGTATCAAGACAAACGGCAGTTTTGCCAGTCTGACGGTCGCCAATCACCAACTCGCGCTGACCACGACCGATGGGAATCATGGCGTCAATGGCCTTAATACCTGTTTGAAGTGGCTCGTTTACGGGTTGACGATAGATAACACCCGGGGCTTTGCGCTCCAATGGCATGTCAAACGTCTCGCCTTGGATAGGTCCCATGCCATCAATCGGCTCAGCGAGGGTGTTTACCACGCGGCCCACGACGCCTTCACCTACTTTGACGGAGGCGATTTCGCCAGTACGCTTTACGGTGTCACCTTCTTTGATTTCGGTGGACTCCCCAAGCAATACCGCACCTACGTTGTCTTCTTCGAGGTTGAGCGCAAGGGCTTTTAAGCCATTTTCAAACACGAGCAACTCGCCCGCTTGTACTTTTGTGAGGCCATAGATACGGGCTACCCCGTCACCTACTTGAAGTACCGTGCCTACTTCTTCGAGTTCGGCTTCTGACTTGGCAGAGGCCAATTGCTCCCGAAGTATCGCCGAAACCTCATCTGGTCTTACAGCTACCATAATGTATTTGATTTTTAAGTTTTACTTTCCTTGAATTTGGCCGCAAAATTAGCGGATTAAATTGACAATTCAGAAGAATGTAAAACTATTTTCTGCTAAAAAATTATACATTTTGGAGAGAAAGACCTAAACAACGCTGATTTCGTTGGATTTTTGGAAGAAAACCAAGAAGCAAGAGGGCGTTGTCAAAACATATAGCGTACAGAAATACCGCCCTCATCGCCCCAAAAGCCAAAATCTGTGTGGAGATTGGCGTACGGTTTCCAGTCGAGACTTAGGTTGATAGGAATTTCTTTGAAGTTGTATTCCAAGCCGAGTATGCCATCTATTCCTACAACACTACTCCGACCGCTGGGGCTGTATCCGCGACGGCTATCGCCCCAAAAATAAATATGCCCTCCCGCACCGTAAATGAAATGCAGACGTTTGACGCCCAAAAATCGAGCGTGACCTTCGACCAGTCCCGTAAAACCAAGCCCTCGCCAACGCGACGAAATGATACCTTCTACGGCCATCTTGGGTTTGGTGAAATGCTTGATAGTGACACCGTTGGGGCCACCCGCTCGAAGTCCTACCGCTGTGTGATAATCCTGAGCAACCCCTGAAATAGAAACGAGGAAGAGAGCAACAACGCTCAATAATACGTTGAATGGCTGCTTCATAAACTTACGTGTTTGAAGATGAATGTTTGTTGAAATAAACATATCCATAACGTTGAATCTTAAATTTTCGTAATTTCAACGCCGCATTTTCGTTAGAGGTATTATGAAACATTTTGTACGATATTTCCTTTTATATTTTTTCTTCTTTCAAACGGCGATACAGGCGCAAAACCCCGCTTCGGTGCGTTTTGTGCGCAATCAAGGACAATGGGAGGCCAATATTCGCTACGTGGCTGAGATTCCCAACGGGTATTTGTTGCTCAAAGAAAAATCGCTGATGTACGTGTTTTTTGACGAAAATACTCTTCAAAGTCGCCATGCCACGCGGGGAGCGGGCGCAAACGCACGGGTGAGTGCAAGCATGGCAGGTCACGCCGTGGAGGTGCTTTTTGAAGATGCCAACGCCGCCGTACAGGTCGAAGGAAACCACAAAAATCCTGTCAGTTACAATTATTTCGTCGGCAACGACCCCCGCCGTTGGGCTTCCAATGTCCCCACTTTTGGCGAAGTGATTTATCACGATATTTACCCGGGAGTTGATTTTAAAATGTACGCTTTTCGGCAAACGCTGAAATACGAGTTTTTGGTCAAACCCAACGCCGACGCTTCGCGCATCAAAATGCGCTACTTAGGCACAGACGATGTAAAAATAGTTGATAACCAATTGGTTGTGCAAACATCGGTCAATCAATTTCGAGAACAAAAACCCTATACTTACCAAGAAATCAGTCAAAAAACGCAGGAAGTAGCCGCTCAGTTTAAGTTGGAACAAGGCCGCGTTACGTTTGATTTTCCGCGTGGCTACAACCCTGCTCACCCGCTTACGATAGACCCCGAATTGGTTTTTTCGACTTTTTCGGGCAGTTTGGCCAACAACTTCGGGCATGCAGCTACTTATGATGCGCAGGGCAACCTCTACACGGCAGGGACTACACATTCTATGGGGGCGTTTCCTACTACGCCGGGGGCATTCCAACGCCTCGCGGGTAGTATCCTCGACGTAGCAATTTTGAAGTTCAATCCCGATGGTACCCGCTTGCTTTATGGTACGTATCTCGGTGGTAATCAGACCGAAACGCCCCACAGTATGATTGTGGACAACAAAGGTGACTTGGTCGTTTTTGGGAGTACGTCGTCGGGCAATTTCCCCGTGAGCAACGGGGCGTTTCAGACGCGCCTTGCGGGCGGCCTGCCCGTAGAGCCTATCGGGGGGTTTCAGTACATCAACGGGAGTGATATTTTTGTGTCAAAACTCAGCAACGACGGCACTCGCCTCCAAGCCAGTACTTTTGTGGGAGGCAACGGCAACGACGGCGTTTCGTCGGCGATTGGTACGTTTGGCCTTATCAATTACAGCGATGAGTTTCGGGGTGAAGTAGTCGTGGATACCCAAGACAACGTTTATGTCGCCACTTCTACCTCTTCCACCAACTTCCCCACCGTCAATGGCATCAGCAACACCACGAGAGGGCAAGACGCGGTGGTGTTTAAACTCAATCCTGCGCTCAATACAATGCTGATGAGTACCTACTTGGGGGGCATCGGCAACGACGCCGCCTACGGTATCGCTTTGGCACCATCGGGCGCAGTCTATGTGACAGGCGTAACACGCAGTGCCAACATGCCCACGCGCCCGGGGAGCTTTAAAAATATTTTATCAGGGGCCGAAGATGGCTTTTTGGCAAAGTTTTCCAACGACCGCTTCGAGCAACTCACCTACCTCGGCACTGATAGTTTGGACGTGGCCTATTTGGTGGATGTGGACGCCCAAGAAAACGTCCACGTATTCGGCCTCACGCGCGGTCGCTACCCCACCACCGAAGGCACTTACGGCACTTCGGGTGCGGGGCAGTTTGTACACGCCTTGGACAAAACCCTTTCGCGCACGGTTTTTGCTTCCACTTTTGGCTCGCCGCGTGGCCGTCCCGACATTGCCCCCACTGCTTTTTTGGTCAATGAATGTGGCAATATCTATTTGTCGGGTTGGGGGGGAATCGTCAATAATCGCAACGGCTACAATCCGTTCAGCAATACCACAGGGCTTCCTACCACGCCCGACGCCATCCGAACCACCACCACGGGGAGCAATTTTTACGTAGCTATTTTGGAGAAAGGCGCAAAATCACTCCTTTATGCCACTTTCATAGGCAGCACTACTACCTCCACCGACGGCGACCACGTGGACGGCGGCACGAGTCGCTTTGCCAAAAACGGGGTGATTTATCACGCGACTTGCGTATGTCGCGCGTCCAATTTTCCCACAACGCCCAACGTGTGGGCGGTCAACAGGGGCAACCCCGACTGCAACAACGCCGCGTTTAAGTTTGACATTGACAAACTCGTTGCCAATTTTGACACCTACGAAGGCGCCCAAAAAGGTGTACTGTCGGGTTGTGCGCCGCTCACGCTTGATTTTGTCAATATCAGCGAAGGCGGCAAGACCTTCACTTGGGACGTGCAGGGCAACAACATTTCCCGCGACCCGCTCAAAGCGACTTATACGTTCAACCAACCCGGCGAATACCGCGTTACACTTCGGGCGTTCAACCCGCTCGTGTGTCGTGGGCAGGACATTGCCACCAAAATCATCAAAGTAGGGGTCAGCAAAGCCAAAGTCTCCGCCGATACGACCGTGTGCAGCAATGTACCCGTGCAGCTCAAGGCAGAGGGTGGTTTTCGGTACGTGTGGAGTCCAACGGCGGGGTTGAGCAATGCCAACATCGCCAATCCCGTGGCGCGAGTCAATGCCACTACCAAGTTTGACGTGCGCGTGACTGATTCTACTTGTACCGTCACTCGCTCGGTGACCGTCCGAATCAACAACGAAAAAGCCGATTTTGCCGCTTTTCGAGACACCACGATTTGTGCGGGCCAAAGCGCGATTTTAACCGCACGTGGCAATGCGCCGAGATTTAGATGGAATCCCGCCAATACTCTCAGCGATAGCGTCGGGACGCGCGTCACCGCCCGACCTACCCAAACCACCACTTACACCGTGGTAGGGCTGTATGCCGACGGCTGCCGACCCCAGAAAAACATCACGGTACGAGTGGATGATAGCAAACCCGATTTTAGGGTATCGCCCGATACGACGATTTGCGCGGGCCAAAGTGCCAATCTTTTGGCGCAAGGCGCAGCGACTTCTTTCCGGTGGACTCCCAACCCAACCCTGACCGACACCACCATCCGAAACCCCGTAGCTCGGCCTACTCAAACCA
>JALOLW010000250.1 GCA_025455795.1 Spirosomataceae bacterium | reverse complement strand
ATTTTCTAATTTTGACCGTAAATACTGACTTTAAAACCAAACTGATATGAAACACCTACTTGTGGTGGTTTCTTTTTTTGCCATGTCTGAAACCATTTTTGCCCAAAACAACTTAGCCCAGCGTCTCTTTGACGCGCACGATTTGTTCAAAGAAAAGAGTGTGTCGCTTCGCCGTGAGTTTAAGCACCGTCAGTTGGTGCCGTTGATTGACAAACTCAAAACCAACCCTAAATTTGCGGTCAGTGAGGCGGGCAAATCTTTCGAGGGGCGGAGTATTTTTCAAGTCAAATACGGTACGGGCGCACCGCCCGTGTTGCTGTGGTCGCAGATGCACGGCGATGAAGCCACCGCGACGATGGCCTTACTTGATATTTTCAATTTTCTCAATGCCAGTGGCGATGGTTTTGACGATTTACGCAAAAAACTATCGGAAAAAAGCACACTCTATTTTGTGCCAATGCTCAATCCCGACGGAGTGGAACGTTGGCAACGCCGCACTGCCCAAGAAATAGATATGAACCGCGACGCGCTGCGCCTCCAATGCCCCGAGTCAAAGCTGCTCAAAAACCTCCAACAAACGCTCAAACCGCTCGTAGGCTTCAATCTCCACGACCAAAGTCCTCGGTATAGCGTTGGCAACACGAAGGAAGTGGCTGCGATTTCGTTTTTGGCTACGGCCTACAACTACGAGCGTACCATCAACTCCGTGCGCGAGCGCGCTATGCAGTTGATAGTGAGCATGAACCGCGATTTGCAGGCGTTTATCCCCAACCAAGTAGCGCGGTATTCAGACGAATTTGAGCCGCGTGCTTTTGGCGACAATATCGCCAAGTGGGGGACAAGCCTGATACTTATCGAATCGGGGGGCTACAAAAATGACCCCGAAAAACAGTACCTCCGCAAGATGAATTTTATTACCATTCTGACGGCCCTGGAGCGCATTGCCGACGGCACTTACACCCGCGAAAATCGGGCGGACTATGAGAAGATTCCCCAGAATGAGCGAAATCATTTTGACCTTATCATCCGCAACGCCCGCACTGAGCGCAACGGCCTCACTTACACCGTGGATGTGGCCCTCAACCGCAACGAAATCAATAGTGCCGATGCCAAATCGTTTAGCTACAAAAGTAGCATCGAAGACTTCGGCGATTTGTCGGTGTTTTATGGCATCGAAGAAATAGATGCCCGTGGGGCGTTTTTGACCGATAACAACGGCAAGCCTTTGGTGCTCAAGCTCGGTGATAAAGCTGATTTTGAATTACGCTCTGATAAAAATACCCAAAAAATCGTCAATGGGTTTGTGCAGAAGTGAGATTGGGAGCTGCGAAGCCGCAGTCTCCAACCATTATTTTGTCATGCCCATCCTTGACAAGAGAAAAGCATATTTGAAAGCCTCGTCTTTGAGGTAATCAAAACGACCCGTAGAACCACCATGCCCCGAATCCATGTTAGTTTTGAGGAGCGTGATGTTCTGGTCGGTTTTCAGGGCGCGGAGTTTGGCTACCCACTTGGCTGGCTCGTGAAAGCCCACTTGTGAGTCGTTGAGACCGCCCGTCGCCAAGATGTTGGGATAATTGGCCTTCTTGATATTGTCGTAGGGCGAATACGTCATCATGTAGTCATAGTCGGCCTTTACGTTGGGATTACCCCACTGCTCGTATTCTTGGGTAGTGAGGGGCAGGTTGGGGTCGAGCATGGTGTTGATGACATCCACAAAAGGCACTTCGGCCACTACTACTTTGAACAAATCGGGACGGAGATTGACCGTGGCACCTACCAACAAACCGCCCGCACTGCCGCCATTGATGGCGAGTTTGTCAGAAGACGTGTATTTTTCCTTCACCAAATGCTCGGCACAGGCGATAAAATCAGTAAAAGTATTCATTTTCTTTTGCAACTTACCGTCTTCGTACCACTGCTCCCCCAAGTCGGAGCCGCCGCGTATCTGCGCTATCACATACACAAAACCGCGATTGACCAAACTGAATACATTGGCATCAAAGCCCGCGTCGGAAGAGTAGCCATATGAGCCATACGAATAGAGTAGGCAGGGGTTGGTACCATCCAAATCCATGCCTTTTTTATGCACCACCGACATCGGTACTTTCACGCCGTCTTTGGCCGTTGCCCAGAGGCGTTTTACCTCATAATCGTCTGGATTAAAGCCACTTGGAATCTCTTCTTGCTTCAATTTCGTGCTTTTGCCCGTAAGCATATCGTAGTCATAAACGGTATTGGGGCGGTTGAGAGAAGTGTAATTATAACGCAGTGTGGTGGAAGTAAATTCGGGTGTGCCAGACGGATAAGCGGTATAAGTGGGTTCAGGGAAATTGATGGTTTTGGTAGTACCCGACGCCAACTCGCGCACTTGCATTTCGAGCAAGCCATTGACGCGCCGCACCACCACCAAGAATTTTTCAAACACATCAATCCCTTCAATCTTCACTTTGGGGTCGTGTGCCACTACTTCTTTCCACGTTTTGCGGTCTTGGTAGCCTTCATTGGGCAGCAGATACACTTTTTGATTTTTGTTTTGGGGGTCTTTCCAAGTGAGATAAGTGCCGTTGGGGTGGTCGTCTATACCGTATTGAATATCTTTTTGGCGGGGCAAAAACACCTTAAAAGCAGCGTTGGGCTGGTCGGCAGGAATCCAGCGGGTTTCGGAGCTTGTAAAACTCGATGACCCGATGGCAATGAATTTTTTGGTTTTGGAACGACCTACGTAGCAGTTGAACAACTCGTCTTTTTCTTCATAGACTAGCACATCTTTGGCCGTGCTACCGAGCGTGTGTTTGAAAATCTTGTGCGAGCGCAAGGCTGCGTTGGGAACACCGTAAAAAATAGTCTTGTTGTCGGCAGCCCACGTAAAACTCCCGCCCATACGAGCCACGACATCGGGCAGGTCTTTGCCTGTGCGTAAATCTCTAAAACGTAACTCAAACTCGGCATAAGAGCCCGTTTTGTTGGAAATATAGGCGGCGATGTTGTTGTCATCGCTCACCGACGAACCCGCAAAGATAAACGCACTGCTCCCTTCGGCCATTTTGTTTTGGTCAAACATGATTTCTTCGGGGGCCTCCAAGCTGCCTTTTTTGCGGCAAGAAATGCGGTATTGTTTGCCTTTTTCGTTGCGCGAGTAGTAGTAGTAGCCGTTGTTGAGAACGGGTACTGATTGGTCTTCTTCTTTGATACGGCCTTTCATTTCCTCAAAAAGCGTCTTTTGGAGGTCTTTGGTGGCTGCCATCACGGTATCGCAGTAGGCGTTTTCGGCTTTGAGATAAGCAATCGTCTCGGGCTTGGTTTTGTCTTTGAGCCAGTAGTAGTCGTCCACCCGCTGATAGCCGTGGTTGTTGAACGTCTGTGGTTTTTTGGCGGCCAAAGGCGCAGCAGGATAGTCAGCTTGGCTGTTGATTTTGGTCTGTTCGGGGGTAGTTTTACAGGCTGTCAAAGCACAGACTATCAACACGACCCATGATGGCTGCTGGATAATTGTTTTCATGATTGGAAAAGGTTTTGATTGGTGGCACGACTTTGAGTCGTGCCACCAATGGGCTTATTTTTATCATCAACCTACGCACTTATGCAATCAATCATTTATAAAAGCTATTCATCGGCTATTTCTGCGCCTTCGATGTTGTAGTTGAGTTCGTAGATATTGTCAGCGTTGAGTTTGAGCGTACCACGCATGGTGTGCCGCTCATCAGTTTTAAATTTGCGTCCGTTTTTCTTGAATTTGAGCCCTACCACCGACTCTGGCCCCGCACCCCCGCAGAAAAAACAAGCACTAAACGGAAACGCCGACAGCGCGTAAAGGTTGGATTCGGCATCAATAGGCAGCACGTAGCCTGTGAGCAAAACTTCTTTGCCGTTGAGTTTGTTGATGGCGGGACCAAACGTAGGGTAAAGCATATACACCGACTCTTCGGGATACCATTTCTTCTTGAAAGTTACATCGCGCAGGGTTTCCCAAGTGATTTTGGTGGGGTTGGCTCCCGAAAGCGCACGGTAGCGAAACTTATCTTTGGACTCGTTGGCTTGGTTTACTTTGATAAAACTCGACAGCGCAACGAAGGCCATCAATGCTACAATTGCTATTTTTTTCATAATACTCATTCTTTTTTGAAACGTACTCTACTATACAATTTTTGGCGGTATTATGTTCCAAATCTATCTTGGAATCAATACCTTGTCTATCACATTGACGAGACCGTTGTTCACTTGAATATCCGCTTGCGTGACCGTGACGGGGTTGGCATTGACCCCCGTGGTGGGGTTGCCCCGTCCAGTGATTTGAAAAACACCATTAGATTTAAACTCAGTCGTAATCGAAAAAGTAGCATCAAACATGGGTAAGTCTTTGGGAATCAACGACGAGAAATAACGCCCACGAGCAATGTGATACCCTACGATACGGGCAATGTTGATAGGTGATTCGGCAGCAATACGCGCTAAATTGAACCCTGCCGCTTCCATTGCGGTATTGGTCGGGATGAATACCGTGTAAATTTGGCCTTTGGTACCTGTCGAGTCCGCCCAAAACTCTGCCAATGTAGGGTTGCCGACGATGGCCCGCTCAAAAGCCCTTCTAAAAAGGCTGTAATTGGGTGTATTGCGAATGACCTGCCCAATACCCCGCGTAGAAGGAATCGGAATGACGCGATTGATGACATGAACGGTGCCGTTGGTCGCTTGTAAGTCGGTAGTGGTAGCTCTGGCTTGATTCAGAAAAATTCCTGAATCCACGTTAGACAAAAAAAGTGTAGCCCCCGACATCATCTTTGGCACATTGCTGCCTACCCCAAGTTTCATGTTGGCTTTGGGCAAATCTTCATTGAGGATGTGATTGCGAAGCAACAACCGCACAGCATCAGGCGACTGTGACGTGACCGCTGCTGCGTCGGCGATGCCCGAGGCTTTGAAGCCTTCGTCGCTCGGAGCAAAAACCGTAAAAGTACCCGTTTTGAGGGCATCTGTAAGCCCCGTATGTTGAAGGGCAGCCCTAAAAATACCCAAATCGGGTTGGTCGAGTATCAAATCTGATATGCTTTTGGGCTGTGGTTCGTCTTGTTTACATTGGGTCAGTGCCAACACCGTGAGCAGCAGGGCTATGAACAGGGGCGAGTGTCTTTTTATCATTATGAGCAGAGAGTTGTCGTCACAAAAAACGTACATAAAAGTCAAAAATTGCGTGATTCTAGGCTTGAAGCTGGGCAAACTCTTTGGCAAAGTAGGTCAAGATGATTTTGGCACCCGCCCGCCGAATCGAAAGCAGCACTTCGAGCATGGCACGAGTGCCGTCGAGCCAGTTGTTTTGGGCAGCGGCTTTAATCATGGCGTATTCGCCCGACACGTTGTAAGCGGCGATGGGCAAATCAAAGTTTTGGTTCAGCGTTTTGATGATGTCTAAGTACGCCAAAGCGGGTTTAACCATCAGAAAATCAGCCCCTTCGTCGTAGTCCAATTCCGCCTCAATCAATGCTTCGCGCACGTTAGCGGGGTTCATTTGATAGGTTTTTTTGTCACCAAAACGCGGGGCGGAGTCGAGCGCATCGCGGAACGGCCCATAAAACGCACTGGCGTATTTGGCCGTGTAAGACATGATGCTGACGTTGGTAAAGCCCTCATCGTCAAGCACCTGACGAAGATAGCCCACGCGCCCGTCCATCATGTCGCTGGGGCCGAGGATGTCTGCCCCCGCACGGGCTTGGGCGAGAGCCATTTTACCCAAAATTTCGAGCGTGGCATCGTTGATGATTTGGCCGTTTTCGACCAAGCCATCGTGACCGTCGCTGCTGTACGGGTCCATGGCCACATCGGTCATCAAGGCCAAGTCTGGGAATCGGTCTTTGACGGCTTTGAGCGCGTCCAAATACATCGTGCCGTCGCGGTGACTCTCGGTAGCGAAGCGGTCTTTTTTCTCCTCGGCGTAGTTGGGAAATAAGTCTATGCACTTGATACCGAGGTCGGTTACTTCTTTGAGTTCTTCCAAAAGTGTATCGAGCGAGTAGCGATAAATCCCAGGCATGGATTTGACTTCGGAGCGCACCCCCGCCCCTTCGACAATAAACATCGGAAAGATGAGGTCATTGACCGCTACGCTGGTTTCTTGGACCAAATCACGAATAGCCGCCGACTGACGGTTGCGGCGCGGACGGCGCGGAATATAAAAAGACATGGTTTTTGATTTTGGTGGAATATCTTCGCAAAGTAACACAAAGTATCTTTCAATCTGGCAAAAAACGGCAGTTCAAAAAACACCCTAAATACCGTGATTTATAAATTTTCGTTCTCTGACAATTTTTGTGGTACGTATATTCAACCTCACCCTAAATCCCTCTCCTGTCAGGAGAGGGACTATGTACTGCCCCCTTCTCCTGGCAG
>JALOLW010000249.1 GCA_025455795.1 Spirosomataceae bacterium | reverse complement strand
GCCGCTCGTAGTATTGGGTGGCAATGTTTCGGTCGAGCGTCCGCACCGACCAATTGTTTTCGGCGGTTTCTTTGAGATAGTAAGCCCGTGCTTCGGGGTTGGTTACTCGCATTAAGGCTTTAAAATGTGACCAACTCAATTGGCTCCACAGTGTAGAGCCTTTTTGAGTTGGCAATTCGTTCCAAATGGTAGAGCTAATTGGAAGGTCATTGAATACGACATAAAACTGTCTGAAATTTTTGAGACTCTGCTCCGAAAACCCCTTTCCGAATTCATTGGTTAATTCTTCGGCAAGGTTTTTAATCAAAAAACTACCGTATTCGGCCCGTTCCTTTCCGTGTTGTTCTTGTTCCACTATTCGCTTGCCAATGAGCCAATAGGCTTGCACCATGGCGGTATTTACGGCACTATACACTTGCTGTTTGGCGGCAGCAAGGATGGCTTTGATGTCGGCAATGTACTGAGAATGTGTGTTTTGCTCTATTTTCATCCATTCAATACTTTTAGAAGTTCCTCAATCGTACTGTCCAGGGCGGTTTCTTGGCGGAGGGTGGCTTTAAACTCGGCAATGGCTTGTTTGAGGTCAATTTCTTCTTCGGGTTCAAAAGTGTCCACGTAGCGGGGAATATTGAGGTTAAACTCGTTTTCTTCGAGCTCTTCCATATCGGCAATGGCAAAGTAGCGTTTGCGCAGCTCGGGGTCTTGCAGCATCGCTATGAGTTCTTGCTCTACGGCATCAATGGCTTGGCGTTCTTTTTCGGCTTGCTCGTGGGCGGCAGTTACTTTGGCGGCTTTCTCGTTGATGAGTTTTTCTAAGGCATTTTGAGCAGTTTCTACCGCTTTCCAATCGCCCTTGGCGGGTTTTTCGTTTTTGGCTTGTTTGTCTTCAATGACCTTTTGGGCCTTTACCAATTTTTCGGTTTTCCGCTCAATGTCTTCGGCGTAGTATTCTTCGAGTTCGAGAAGTTTAAAATCGAGGTCTTCCTGAATGAGGGTTTTAAGCCTTGTTTTTTGGGAATCTATCCACGTTTTGGCCGTGTCCAAATCGCCCCAACTTTCCAAAATGGTCGAAATACGCAGGATGTCGTGCGGTAGCAGCACGTTCATGTTGGCCTCTTCTTTGTACCAACCTTCTTTGGCGGCATACACCATCAGCACTTTGTCTTTGCGGTGGGCGGGTTTGTTTTTGTTGATAAACAAAATCGCTCCTGGTATGGTGGTGCCATAGAACAGGTTGGCGGGTAGCACCACGATGGCATCAATGATGTTGTGCATTTCGGTAAACTCGCCATTGTGGTCTATCTTGCCCTGCAAAAATCCCCTGCGGATCAGGTACTCGTCATCGGCTTTGCGGTTTTGTCCGTCTTCTTCTTCGGTTTTTTCGGGTTGTCCCCTAAACAACACCCCTTGCGGACACACCACGCCCGCTTTGCCGTTGTCTTTGATAGAGGCGACGATGTGCTGCAAAAAAGCAAAGTCACCGTTTGAATAAGGCGGTGTGCCATACACCAGCCGCTCGTAGGGGTCGGCATAGCCTTCTTTGGGGTACTCCAATTGGGGCGAGCCGTCTTTTTTATTGACAGTTTTGCCTTTGCTGTCTTTTTTGGGCTGCCCTGTTTTGGTCCAATTTTCTTGTGAAAATGGGAAATTGGCCATTGCCAAATCAAATTGTCTGATGGCTAAATTGTTATCGTCATCGGTAAATTTTGGGTCGAGAATAGTATCCCCTTTTTCAATACGAGCATCTAAACCGTGCAAAATCATGTTGATGTTGGCAATCGCCCAGGTGTTCCAAACATCTTCCTGTCCAAAAATCCGAATGGCTTTGGGGTTGTTGTAGTTGGCTTTGCAGTATTTGGCGGCATTGATCAAGAAGCCGCCCGAACCACAAGTGGGGTCATAGACGGTATTTCCTTTTTGAGGTTTGAGATAACGTACAATAATATCCACTACTTCCTGCGGAGTGTAGAATTGTCCTGCGGTAGTGCCGCCTTTGTTTTCGTCGGCAAAGCGTTTGATGAGATACTCATACGCATCGCCCAAGACATCTACCGAGGCGTTTTTGTTGCTCAAATCCACGGCATCTAAGTAGCTCACCAAGGCGGTCAAGACGTTTGGACTCAATTTTTTACTTCCCGAGCCATCGGGGGCGGGTTCATTCCAACGCACGGTATTGATGACCCCCTTCAAAACAGCTTTACCGTTTCGGTCTATATTGGCGTCGGCTATTTCGTTGACGGCATGGTTGAGTTTTTCATTTTTCTTATCGGGCGAGGCATCACGCACATCTTTCCAAAAGCAACCTTCGGGAATTTTGAAATCGTGTTTTTCACGCATAATAATTGCCAATTCCTTTTCTGTTGGCTGTCTGCCTTCCCGTTTCTCAAATTCTTTGATTTCGTTTTCGGTCTCCCATTCGTAATTGTCGGAGAGTCTTTTGAAAAAGAGTAAAGAAAGGATATACGCTTTATAATCTTCTACTTTATCCCGCAGGATATCCGCCATTCCAAAAAGCGTACTTCCTAATGCTTGTTTTGTAATCATGTATTTTCGTTCTTTATTATCGTTTTAAATGTATTTAGTCTGAGTATTGGCAAAAAACAACTTATACTTGCTTGTATCTTGCCAAAAATGCTAAAATAACAAACCTAACTTCTCTCACAGCATTTTCCGAAACAATTTGATGGCGATAGCAATCAAAATCAGCCCGAATACTTTGCGGAGGATGTCCAGTCCCGCCGTGCCGAGCTTTTGTTCGAGCCACTCTGACGAGCGCAATACGGCATACACAAAAACCAAATTGATAAGAATCCCTACCACAATATTGGCCTCGTCGTAAGCGGCTTTGAGCGAGAGGAGGGTGGTCATGGTGCCTGCCCCCGCAATGATAGGAAACGCAATCGGCACGATAGAAGTGGCACTGCTGTGGACGGTGTCGTGCTTGAAGATATTGCGCCCGAGGGTCATCTCTAAGCCAATCAAAAACAAAATCAACGCCCCTGCCACGGCAAAAGAGGCCACGTCCACCCCAAAGAGTTTGAGGATTTCTTTGCCCAAATACAAAAACGCCAGCATCAATCCACCCGCCACGAGCGTGGCCTTGACGGCATCTATCTCTCCAGCTTTTCGGCGCAAGTCAATGATGACAGGAATCGCGCCCAAAATGTCAATCACTGAAAACAGAATGAGTGAAACCGAGAGAATCTCTCGAAAATTGAAGGAAAACATACAGCATAGTCGGTTATAGGTTGCGAGCAAAATTACACAAACTTTCCAAAAACCATTCATCCTTGATTTTTGCCTTTTAAATAGGAGTGGAAAAGATTTTCGCCAAGTACCTTGCATGACAAAGTACCTTACATTAACTTTGTACCCGTTAATACCTAATAACAGCCATTTTGAAAACCCGTATCGGGTAGTCAGCTACACAATACTGGCTACCCAATACAAAATACAACAACAGCCATGAGTTTGAAACCAACAATTCCAAAACATGAACACAGCATGAATATAGAGAATGCACAAGTACAGATGCGAAAAGGCATCTTAGAGTTTTGCATCATGCACATCATTTCGCGTGGCGAGGTTTATGCCTCTGATATGCTTGACGAACTCACCTCCGCCAAAATCATGGTCGTTGAAGGGACGCTTTATCCACTCCTCACCCGCCTCAAAAACTCAGGCTTGCTTGACTACAAGTGGGTGGAGTCGTCGTCGGGGCCACCGCGCAAATACTACATCTTGACCGATATGGGCAAGCAGTTTTTGGAAGAGCTCCAAAGCACTTGGGGCGAACTTTCGGACTCGGTCAATGCCATCGTCAAAAAAACCGCACAGCAGTCCGCAGACGCGCAGCCCGCAGATGATAGTTCCAAATCGGAATAAAAACATTCACTCAATCACTCATTCACTCATATTCATTGAGCCATGAAGAAGACCATTAGCATCAATATAGCAGGGCTGATTTTCTACATCGAAGAAGACGGCTACGAAAAACTGCGCAGCTACCTAAACTCAATCCAGAAGTATTTTGCTACCTACGAAGACAGCAAAGAAATCATCTCTGACATCGAAGGACGTATCGCAGAGAAGTTTTTGAACAAACAAAAAACCGCCGAAAAGCAGGTCATCGCCCTTGATGATGTCGAAGAACTCATCAAATCTATGGGTACGGTAGCCGACTTTGAGGCGATAGCCGAAGACGAGGATTTGGCCTCAGATGCAGCGGCGGCGCAGCAAGCTACCGCCGCAGGTTCACAGGAGACAACCTCCGAGTCGAAAGTGGGCAAAGAAGGCTACGAGTACCGCTACAAATCGGGCAAATACGAGTACGAATACAAATACGATACCAAAACAGGCCAATCGGAGCGCAACTATACTTACGATAAAAAACCACTCGTGCGCGACACCAAGCGCAAGCTCCTCGGTGGTGTATGTGCGGGCATTGCCCACTACTTCAACACCGACCCGTTGTTGATACGACTCATTTTCTTGTTTTTCTTCATCGGGCTTCCTGCGGGTGGAGGTCTTATCAACGCCGAAGAGTTTTTTGGCCCACTGAGCGGCATCTTTTTCTTGCTTTACATCGCTATTTGGGTGGCTTTTCCCGCCTCCAACACCCTCGAAGAAGACAAGAGCATCAAGAAGTTTTACCGCGACCCCGACAAGAAAGTGGTCGGTGGCGTAGCGGCAGGCGTAGCGGCTTACTTTGGTACTGACATCGGCTTGATTCGCTTTGTATGGGTATTGAGTGTGCTTCTTTTCGGTACGGGACTGTTGCTTTATATCGTGCTTTGGGCCATCACGCCCAAAGCCCAAACTCTGACCGAGAAAATGGAAATGACAGGGCAGCCTATTACCCTCGAAAACATCGAGACCAACGTCAAAAAAGCCCTGCAACCCGACCAAAAGGAAGAAAGTGTTTTGACCAAATTACTGTTGTTTCCGTTTAGAACCATCGCCTTGATTTTCAACGGCCTCAGCCCTGTTGCCTCCTTTGGGGTGGTTATACTTCGTATTTTTGCTGGGCTTATGTTGGCTATCATAGGTTGCAGTGCCATGATTGGCCTTATCACGGCTTTGTTTGCCCTGATGGGGATTGGCTCGTGGGACATCGGCTGGGACAACGACCTCGGCCCGTTCAATTTCTTCATCGGTGAGGTGTCACCTGCGGCTTATTTCTTCCTGTTCTTGTTGATAGGTGTTCCGTTTGCCGTGTTGGCGTGGATGGGCGTTTCGTTATTGACCAAAGAAAACAAATTTACTGCGGCCACTTGGCAAACTTTCTTGGGGTTGTTTTTGGCGGGGGTGTTAGGCACGGCCTTGTTTGGCACACGCTACGCCCGCAATTTCCGCAAAGAAGGTACTGTCGAAAAAACCCAAACCTACGCCGTACCCGCCAATTTGGTGCTTGACGTAAACAATACCCAAGACGATGACTTCAACAATACCCACCTTGAATTGGAAGGCTACGAAGCTACCGACGCCAAGCTTGAAATGGAGTTTCGCTCGCAAGGACGCACCCGCGAAGATGCCGAAAAGAACGCCAGCGCTATGATTTACAACGTGGCCCAAAAAGACTCGGCACTGATATTTGATACTGACTACTCCCTCAATGACAAAAACCCCCGTTTTCGTGGACAACGTCTGCGGATGACCTTGTACATGCCTTACGAGAAAACCTTCCGCATGACCCGCGACTTTTACGACGAGTTTTGGGGAGTACGCCACAAAAGTCAAAAAGATTACGATTTGGACATCAACAACGAAGACTTCCAAAAAGTACGTTGGGTGATGAAAAAAGACTCGGGCTTGGTATGCCTCGACCGTCCCGTGGAGATTGAGCAGGGTGACAATGACAACAACCGCGAAGGTGACTACCGCGACACCGACGACATCAGCGATGGCATCGAATCGGGCCTCAATGAGGCTTTTGACGAGTCGTTTGAGCGGCGTGGTGAGTATGTCAAACAATACACCGTCAGCGACTTCCAAAAAGTGCGGGTAGCGGGCGCGTTTGTGGTACGGATTCAGCAAGGAAGCAGCTTCAAAGTAGAAGCCGATGGCCGAGAGCGCGACATTGAAAAAATAGAGGTCTCGGTCAAAAACGGGCAGTTGGAAGTAGAACGTAACAACAAAATCCAACTCTTCAACGACACCAAACGCATCGGCCTGACCATCACCATGCCTACGGTGGAAAAGGTGGATTTGACGGGGGCCAATGTAGCCCAAGTCACGGGTTTTTCTAAGCTCAATCGCCTCGAAGTAGATGCCGCAGGGGCTTCCAAAGCATGGCTTAGTGTAGGGGTTCAGAAACTGGATTTGAATGTGGCAGGTGCTTCCAAAGTCGAACTTCACGGTACCGCCAACACCCTCAATGCTGACTTGGCGGG
>JALOLW010000006.1 GCA_025455795.1 Spirosomataceae bacterium | reverse complement strand
TGACTAAGGTTGCACGGTCTATAAAGCGTTTATTGATAGACGTATCAGAGTTATACAACACCGAGGAAATTTTCAAGTTTGGAGTGATTGACCTTGTAACAGAACTAAAAGACGATGTTAGAGAGGTTACGAGAGAAACCATTAGAAAAGCCCTCGAACAAGAACTACTGCTTACCCCTCATCCACGTACCAACTACACTCTTTTTTCCCGTCGTCAAAAAGAAGTCAATTCGGAGTTTTGGCCTGTCAAAAATGCAGAAAACAAAGTACATTATGTTTTTGATAGATTCCTCATTGATATTTGGAAAAGTACAAATTTCGATTTTTCGTAGCATCGTTTTTTTGGAAGAAAACCCCGAAAATGGAAGAAATGGAAGAAACTTGGAAGAAAAACGGAAGAAAATATTTCTTCATAAGTGCCACTTTCAAAAATGACAAAAAAAATGGAAGAAATGGAAGAAAATAAAATTTAGATTTTTAAGCTATTGTTTTTCAAGACTTTATATTAAATATTTTTCTTCCAAATTTCTTCCAAACGTCTTCCAAATCTTCCAAAAAAACGAGCTTCTTCCATATTTTCTTCCATTCTTCCATTTTTTGAAGAAAAACAGAAAAAAGAGATTTCGTAAGTATGGCAGTACAATTTTTATTAGAATTGCTGAAAGAAAAGAAAACCTTTTTTTTCAGCAACAATCAGCAAACAATAACAACAATCTCAAACGCACAAAAACCATGATTGACCCCAAAAAAGTTGCACAAGCTGAGGCCGTTTCTATCGTTGATTATTTGGCCTCCAAAGGCTCTGAACCTGTCAAATGCGTAGGCAAAGAGTTACTTTATTATTCACCCCTTAGAGATAAAAATAAACCGTCGTTTTGGGTGAATGTTGAGAAGAACAAATTTAAGGATTATACCGTAGAAGAACACCGAGGGAATAGTATCAACTTGGTGCAACTAATGGAGGGCTGTAACTTCCCTACGGCTGTTGCTAAGTTATTGACATTTAGCGGTCAGTCTGATACAAGCCGTTTGCCTTATGTTGCCCCTGCTGCCGTCAAAAGGCCATTGGAACAAAAGACGCACATACAATTTCCATTTGTGCGGCCTATTCTGATTCAATACGTAGAAGAAAGAGGAATCTCCTACCAACTGGGGAAGAGGTACTTACATGAAGTGATGACAACTGCAAGCGACCGTTATTATTACTACGTAGGCTTCAAGAATGATTTAGGCGGGTTTGCCCTGCGGAATCGTAGCTTCAAACGCTGTTTTGGCAATCAAACTATAACAACCATCAACGACAATCAAACCCGTGAATCTGTGATGCTTTTTGAAGGCTTTTTTGACTTTCTTAGTTACTTGACTTACCATCGAATAGAAACTCCACAGTACCCAACTATTGTACTCAACAGCATCAGCAACTTAGCCAAAGCCTACCCTTTTTTGGTTCAATTTAACGAAATACACTATTACCGTGACAGGGACAAGCAGGGAGAAGATTCCTTGGCAAGGATGCGAAAAAACGGGCTGTTGGTGCGTGACTTTGCAGAGAGGAAGGGATTCGAACCCTCGATGCCTTGCGACATACCCGCTTTCCAGGCGAGCCAATTCAACCACTCTTGCACCTCTCTGTTTGTTTCTTAATCCAGTTCACGATAAGCCAAGATGCCCCCAATGACGTTTCTGACATTGGTAAAACCTTGACTTTGCATAAACCTTTGGGCGGTTTCGCTGCGTTTACCCGAGCGACAGTGTACCAATATTTCCTCGTCGCGCAGGTGTTCGATTTCACCAATACGATGAGGCAACTCGCCGAGGGGTATCAGCACAGCACCAATATTATCGTCCTCGTATTCGTAGTCTTCTCGTACATCAAAAAGGTTGAGACTTTCACCGCTTTCGATGCGCTTTTTGAGTTCTGATACAGTAATATCCATTGTAGAAAGTAGTTGTTAGATGTGAGTGTCGGGCAAAAAAACACAAAAAAGGTCACTCAAACAAGCATTGGGTATCAATAAAAAGTTCCCTACTGTAAAGCAGGGAACCCGACGTTTGCAATAATGTCAAGAAAACTTATGCGATTTTTCTTACTTTCGTTGCATTCAAACCTTTTTTGCCTTGAACTACTTCAAACTCTACGCGGTCGTTTTCGCGGATGACGATGCCGCCTAAGCCCGTTACGTGTACAAAGATGTCTTTTTCGGTTTCGTCGTCCACGATAAAACCAAAACCTTTGGCTTCATTGAAAAACTTTACAGTTCCTGTCTGCATTGTACTACAAAAAATTAGAAATGAAAAAATAATTAAACTCACAAACAGCTCATTTTCAGCGACTTTGCAAACAAGTGACAGGAACTAATCAATGGAGTCGGAAACTACTTTCTGCCAATTAGGTACTTGCCAAAACCAGGCTTTGTCAATCTTGAAACTGAAACTATTCAGTAAATGTAGAACAAAATTATGACATTTTTGTTAAATGTCAAGCTACAATACTGATTAATAGGTATTGACAATCTATTTTTGACTTTGTAACTTCGTACTTCTAAACCAAAATCTACGTGGAAATATGAACCGTCTCAGGTATTTTGTCGAAAACCAAGTCTTTGGCGTTTGTGCTCAATTGGGCGAAATACTCAACATTTCTGCGAGTAGCATTCGTCTCTATTTCATCTATGCTTCTTTTTTGACTTTTGGCTCTCCAGTCATTATTTATCTGGTCATGGCGTTTTGGGTGGAGCTCGGTAAACACCTCCGCCGTCACCAAAGTCCTACGATTTGGGAATTATAGTGCGCCTTTTTACTTCACTTTTTCTTTCAAAAATGCAGTCACTACTTCCAAACCGCGTTGAAAGTGGCGGTTGTTGGGAATGATGAGGTCGGCATCGGCTTTGGAAGGCTTGATGAACTGCTCAAACGTCGGGAAAACGTGATTTTCCCAGCGATATAGCACATCGGTGAGGTCGTAGCCGCGCTCCACTTGGTCGCGGATGATGCGCCGCTTGAGCTTGATGTGTTCTTTGGCGTCAATAAAGATTTTGAGGTCGAGCAAGTCGGCAATCTCTTTGAAATGAAACACAAAAATCCCTTCTACCACGATGATAGGGCGCGGCTCGAAAGTGAGCATTTTAGGGACAATGTTGGGATTGTTGAACGTATATTCGCGCTGCTGCACGGTATGCCCTTCGCGTAGGTCTTGGAGGTGGCGCGCGTAGGTACGGTGGTCTATGGCCTGTGGCAGGTCAAAATTATGCACGCCGTTTTCGTCCACGGGGACTTCGTGCCGCGAGCGATAGTAGTGGTCTTGTGAAATGAGACAGATTTGCTCTTCTTCAAACGCACTCATCAAACTATTGAGAAAGAAAGTCTTACCCGAAGCACTTCCTCCTGTGATACCTACGATAAAAGGTTTTTTCATGCCAGAAGCCCCAAACCCCAGCAGGGGCTTTGATTGATTTTTAAAGATTTGTTGTGGTAAAAATAGTAGTAGTAAGCGAAATCTTTAACACAATGGCATTGTTTTTGTTCAAAAGCCTTTGAAATTCGTTAGTTTTGCACTTTACTCTCGAATTTTTGGAATATGTCAAAACACACTTTCAATAAAATGATTTTTCACTTCTTTCGATGTTGTTGATGCGGTGGTGAAGGCGTGCGTTTGTATCGCCTTGTTTCTTCTTTGTTTTTATCTCAACCATTCAGCATCAATCTTTTAGTTATGAACCAACCATTCAAAATTTACAATTCCCTCTCCCGCCAAAAAGAATTATTTGAACCCCTTAGTCCGCCTTACGTGGGTATGTACGTGTGCGGGCCTACGGTCTATAATTACGTGCATTTGGGCAATGTACGCACTTTTTTGACATTCGATACGCTTTTTCGCTACCTCACGCACATTGGATACAAAGTTCGCTATGTACGCAATATCACCGACGTAGGCCACCTCGTAGGCGACGGTGACGAGGGTGAGGACAAAATCGGCAAAATGGCGAAGCTCGAAAAACTCGAACCTATGGAAATCGTCCAACGATATACCAACGATTTTCACAACGTACTGCTCCAATTCAACATGCGCCCGCCGAGTATCGAACCTACCGCTACGGGGCATTTGATAGAGCAAATAGAAGCCACCAAGTCGCTCATTGACAAAGGATTGGCTTATGAGTCAAACGGTTCGGTGTATTTTGACATCAACAAATACAACGAAGAAGGCCACAACTACGGCAAGTTGTCGGGGCGGGTACTCGACGAACTGCTGACCGAAACCCGCAACTTGGAAGGGACTTCTGAAAAACGAAACCCACTGGATTTTGCGATTTGGAAAAAAGCCGCGCCCGAACACATCATGCAGTGGGAGTCGCCTTGGGGTATGGGCTTTCCGGGCTGGCATTTGGAGTGTACTTGCATGAGTACCAAATACTTAGGCAAGCAGTTTGACATCCACGGTGGCGGTATGGATTTGAAGTTTCCGCACCACGAATGTGAGATAGCCCAAGGAACTGGCCTCAATGGTGCCGACCCCGTACGCTACTGGATGCACTCCAACATGCTCACGGTCAATGGTCAGAAGATGTCGAAGTCGTTGGGAAATTCGTTTTTGCCCGCCGAGCTTTTCACGGGTAGCCATCCGCTTTTGGAGCAAGCCTACAGCCCGATGACGACCCGCTTTTTCATGTTGCAGTCGCACTATCGGAGTACGTTGGATTTTTCAAACGATGCCCTCAAAGGCGCGCAAAAAGCCTACAAACGACTGATGAATGGCCTCAAAGCCATCAAAGAAATGTCGTACATTCCTGCCGAAACGAGCAATATACCCGCAGATTCGGCTTTGAAAGTTTCGACACCCGGTGTGCAGATTGATGACAAAAAAGTGGCCGATATTGAGCGGTCAGTGCAGGCATTTTATGAGGCCATGAACGACGACCTCAACACCGCCGTGGCCGTGGCGCAGCTATTCAACTTGCTCAAATACATCAATATGCTCTTTTTGAACCAACTCACCCCCGCCGCACTCGGTGAAACTGGTTTTGGGTTGTTGAAAGAAAAATTTGTGCTGTTTACCGAAGAAATCCTTGGCCTCAAAGAAGAGCGCAGCGACAGCGATGCCGTGGTGCTGGGAATGCTCAATCTCTACCGCGAGTACAAAGCAGCCCAACAATACGACAAGGTGGACCAAGTACGGGCGTATTTCAAGGCGCAAGGGTTGGTCATCCGCGACATGAAGCACCGCATAGACTGGGCGTATGAGGAATGAAATTTGCCCTCATTTTTGTCGTAGCTGCATTGGTTAGTTTTGCGGGGTCGCTTCAACTTGGCCCTGTCAATCTGACGGTGATTCAGCAGGTCTTGCAGCGACATCTGCGGGCAGGCGTTTGGGTGGCTTTGGGCGGATGCTTGCCCGAAATGCTTTACGCCACGGCGGCGGTCAAAGCGGGTCAATGGCTTGAAAATCACCGCGATATTTGGCAGTTTATCGAGTGGGGCAGCGTTCCGTTGTTGTTGCTTATCGGCATTGTGACGTACCGAGCTACGCCAAAAAATTCAACCCCATCCCCAACCCTTCCCCTGTCAGGAGAAGGGAGCGAAACTCAACGAATTTCAAAAGTTGCTACAAAATCAAGCTCAACGATTCCATCTCCTTTTTGGCGAGGCATGATGATGGGAATGCTCAATCCGCAGTTGTTTCCGTTTTGGTTGTTGGTTTTGGTACAATTCAACAGCTACGCGGCTTTGCGCGTGCAATCGCCCGTCGAACAAGGGGCTTTTGTCGTCGGAACATCAGTAGGGGCGTTGGGGCTGTTGGTGGGGGTGGCTTTTTTGACCGCACATTACAAAGAAACCTTGCTCCAAAAACTCCAAGCCGTGCCTTTTCACCGTGTTTTGGGCGTGATTTTTTGCGGTTTTGCGGTTATTCAGTGCGTAAAACTGCTGATTGACCGCCCCTAAATCACCTCATTCTGAACAGGTTTTCTAAGTTTCGTTTTCCTGCTATCACGTCAGCGGCGAGTTCGCCGAGGGCGGGGCCGTGCTTGTAGCCATGGCCCGAGCCACCGCCCAAAAACCAACAGTTGTCGGCTTCGGGATGGGTGTCCAAAATGAAATTGCCGTCGGGAGAGTTTTCGTACGGACACACGCGGTTTTCGACAAGGGGGGCGTTTTTCAAAGCAGGAAATCGGTGCGCCATAAAATCACGGGCTTTTTGGAGAACGGCAGGATGGGGCAGTCGCTCGCTGTGAGTGGGGTCAAACGTTTCACCGCGTTTGTCCACGCCGATTTTGAACCCACGATACGCATTGCCGGGAATACCATAGTAAAAATCTTCCCCATCCAAATCCACCCACACGGGCATTTCGTCAAAAAGACGGGTGTGAGTAGCAGGAACGCCCAAATAGTACGCTTCTTGTTTGGTACAACTAATGACTCCACCGAGAACTTCGGAAAAAAGCTGTCCCAACCACGAGCCACACGCAAACACAAAAACATCGGCTTGCAACGTACTCCCATCCGACAATTTGACGGATGCAAGTCGCTCATTATCAATTGTATCTGGTTTTACCAACGCATTGAGGTAAGTGCCACCCTCGCTCACAAAAGCCTCGTGTACGGCTTGACAACCTTCGCGGGCTTTGAGATAGCCGCCGTGAGGGTCGAGGACGAGGTTTTGGAGGTCTTCTGTATTGATATGAGGGTACCGTTGAGCGGCTTCTTTTCTGCTAAAATACTGGTATTCAAGCCCGTGCTTTTGCATAAAAGGAAGGGTGTCGGCAATCATGGCGGGAGAGTCTTCGTAGCAAAACCAAAGTACGCCCGTGTTGAAAAAGAGTTTTTTGTGCCAACGTTGCTGGTGTTCTTGCCAAAGTTGAAGGGCGCGAACATTGAGATCGAAATAGGTTTCATTGGCCCCGTAGGTAGAGCGGATGACGCGCGTCTCGTCGCCCGAACTGGCGCGCGAGTGGCCCGGCCCCCACGCATCCACAAGCGTGACCCGAAAGCCCGAGCGAAGTAGCCACAGGGCGGTCCATCCGCCAAAAACGCCCGCACCTACCACCGCGATATGGGCATGAACATCAAGCAACGGCCCGCGCCGTGGCGGGCGGGTTTCGGTGGTGTTGCGAGGCGCAAACGTAGGTGTTTCACCCGTTTTCATCTAAAACTTCGCTTTGTAAGTCAAGCCTAAAAGAAGGCGGTTTTCTTGCGAGCCGACGAGCCGGTAGTCCGTAAACGCAAAAATGTCTATTTTGTGGTGTTTGTTAAGGGCGATTTCTACGCCGCCTTTGTTGCGCATTTGGTCAAACGTATTCCCAATTTCGTAAAAAACATCGGTCGAAACGTAAGGTGTGAAGGGTGTTTTGTTGGGATAAGACAACTCAAACTTGTTACGAAGATAGCTGGCGTCGTTTTCGAGGCCGTTGTCATTGTCTTGA
Source organism: Spirosomataceae bacterium (assembly GCA_025455795.1). Lineage (GTDB taxonomy): Bacteria > Bacteroidota > Bacteroidia > Cytophagales > Spirosomataceae > Runella. The sequence goes on along the minus strand of JALOLW010000006.1, from coordinate 15,987 downwards.
AACTGATTTTGATAGCGCAGCCGATAGGCAAATTTGAGTTTCCAGAGTTTGTGGTCGTAGGCAAGGTCGGCATAAAAGCGGTGATAAGGCCGATACTCGTAGCCCGTGCGGGCGTCGTTGCGCCGCCGCCGACCGATATAGCGGTAGTAGCCGCTGACTTCCCAGTGTTTGGTGATTTTGTACGAAAGCCCCACTTCGCCCAGGTACGCCCGCATGATGCTGAGGTTGTCGGTGAGGCGTATTTGGGTGTTGAGATTGACCGAAAACTTTTTGTTGAGTTTTTTTTCTACGCCCACGCCCGTCCACAAGCCGAGGTCGGTGGCTTGCGATAAGGCCGTGAAAGGCAGCAATAACAGTAGCCAACTACAATTTTTCCAAAACAGATGGTTGCGATTGTTTTTCATTTTTGGGGTGATTTTGATAATAAAACACCATCAACAAAGCCGAATCTTTCAAAAAATCAATGTCGAGTATTTCGATGCGGTGAATGTGTAAGCCCGTGCGGGTGTACAAATCGTCCAAAAGCTCGGTTCTGCGCTCGGGTGTGATGAGGTCAATCTTGTCATACTGAATGTTTTTGGTGAGTTCGCGCTTGATGAGCCAATTGCCCTCCAACGCCCACACAGAGGCCAAAATCATGCCACTAATCAGCCCCAACTCACTCCACGTGCCTTTGATAATGGCCGAAATCAACCCCAGCGAAATCGCAATGAAGAGGTACGTCATGTCTTTGGCCGAAAGCCCTTCGGTGCGGTAGCGGAGCATCGAAAAAATGGCAAACAACCCAAACGCCGCGCCCATGGACATCTGTACTTGGTTGAGCAAATAAGTAATCAAAAAGATGACGATGTTGAACCCAAAAAAGGTCAGAAAAAGGTCGGTGCGGCGGTAGTTTTTGTAGTAAATAAGGCGAATCAAAACGGTAACTGTCAGTACGTCTATCAGCAGCCGCCCGCCAAAACTGTTGGGGAGGTGCTGAAGCCAAGCGAGTTCATCAGGGCTGTTGAGGTTTTGGAGCAGTATCATGGTGGGCAATGATTTTATGAAGGTGGGAAAGTTTACGTTTGAAGCGGTTTTGTTTGGTATCGGGATAAAGACTCACCACGCCCAAACAATACTTGCTCATGGCGCCTTCGCGCAGGTGATAGTGCTTCATCAAGGTCTCAAAGTAGGAGTTTTTGAGCGCGTCTTGTTTGATTTCAGCCACCACTACTTTTCCATAATGTTTGTGAAACTGCTCCGTGTGAAAACTGAGGTCTAAATCCAACGTAAGCCGCTCGCCATTGACCAAATCTACAAATGTCAAGCGGGTGTAATTTACCCACAAAACAGGCTGTAAGTCAGCGGTTTGAAAGGGGGAAATTTGAGTCAAAAAATCTGCTACTCCCTCCGTATCAAGCTGTCCGGGAAGGGTGTTTTGTTGGATTCTTGATTTGATGGTACGGCCTTTGTTATTTTTGAATTTTACCTCCGTAAACACCGTATCGGTATGTACGTAGTGCCTCTGACGGATTTTGTAGCGGTTCATTCGCCCCGATTGATGGGCGTGGTACATTTGAAGAGTAGGCGTGTCAAAATACAGTGTTTTGTATTCTGAAAACCGATTTCCGTCTATCTCCAAAATCCGATAGTGGGTTCGCAAATCTTCTAAAAGTGGCGACAAGAAAGCAATGGGTACCAAAAATTTCTTGTCTTTTCGATTCATCAACTGCACCGCACCCATCTCGGCCAACGAAATCGGCTCAAAAAGATGGGTCTTCTGAATAAAAGAATGTGGCGGTAATGGCATCATGGGTTTCAATAACTTTTTATCAGCAAAAATAGCGTCTGTTACTTCAAAAACGCAACAACGGCTTGATTTCTACTCACCACGTGCTGTTTGAGGGCTGGTAGGGCAGACGTAAACGCCGCCGCGTTGGCGAGATTTGAGTAAGGTGCCACTTCTTTTTCTGTTCCCGTCACGTGAGGGGTGATGAGGTTGGTATAACGGTCAAAGAGTTCGTTCATTTTGGCCGTTGTAAACACATTGTCGTTGAAATCTTTGACGTAAGTTTTGTATTTGGCATAATAGACAGGGTCGGCAGCTACGTATTGGAGCAGCGGCCAAGTGTTGGCAACGCCCGCGAGCGAAAGTTGGACACGGGCGTTGCTGGTGAGGGCTTCGTTGTTGTCCCACGGAATCCACGTCAGTTTTTTGGAAGAGTGATTGTAGAGGTAATAGTTGTGCGCCATCGCACCGTAAGTATCCCAACTGACCATGGTGGTATTGACGGCCAACCATTTGAGAAAATGGTCCATGTTGAACGTTTTTTCGAGATTGGTACGCCAAGTGGCGGCATTGCTGGTGCGCGTGGTGGCGTTGAGGGCTTGTACAAACGCCTGTACATCAGACCAGTCGGCTATTTCCTCGTTGTTTTTCTTTTCAAATTGGGTTTGGCTAAATGAGGCGAAGGTACTTTCGGGCTTGTAAATATTGCCGTTTTCTTCGCCCAACTGCGCCTTCACGAAATTGTCTTCGGGGAGTTCGACCATGGTATAAACACCACAGTACTTGGGGCCTTCGCCAAAATCAATATAGACTTTGTAAAAGGCCGTTTGCGCGGCGGCAATGCCCGCCATCCGAAATATATCAGACGCGACTTTCTCCCGAATCAGGGAAGCGTCTTTGGCCGCTGGCGACATCGAAAGTTCTTTGAAACCGTACAAACGCTGGTCTTTGATGTCGGGGTATTTGTCTTCGTATTCGTCCATTTTGAGGCGGAAAGGTAACTTATAACTCCCCGCGCCCCAAGTGGTATTGAGGGTAGAATTGCCTTTGAGGCGAAAACCCACATGGTTCCAAGTTTTGCCGTTGAACTTCACCGAAGTGGCCACATACTCAGGGTCTTCGCCAAAACTGGGTACTGCACCTTGGTTGCCACCAGGCATGGGTTGTCCGCCAGGCTGCCCGCCTGTTTGGCCTGCTCGTGAGCCAAAGGCGATGCCTTTTTTGGCCAACATATCGGTCTTGATGCTTGTCCAATCGGCGGCGGTGAGCTTGATTTCGAGGGTATTGACTTTGTTTTGCGGAAACACGACATCGTAATCGTGCTTGCCATCGTTGCTGTGCGACTCCGTCGTCCAGTCGTTGTTGGCGGCAGTGGGGTCAATTTCGGTCAATTTGTCTTTGCAAGCCGCAACGACGCACAGCAAAGCCACGGCCAACGCCTTCGGTAGGGTGATTTTCATATTGGTGTTATTTTGGGTTTAGGGATTAGACGAGTTATTTCCAAAAACCCTTCGTTGTCAATACTTTTTTTCTAAATACGCCCCCAAATCGTCAATCGTTGCAGGGCGATTTACCTGACCAACAGCAACGTACCTACTTTGACAAACCGCTTACCGAGCGAGTCGGTGATTTCGACGCGATACACATACGTACCTTCGGGCGCGGGAAGATTATTGATGGTCCCATTCCAACCTTTGGCGGCACTTTCGGTTTCAAAGACGGGCTGCCCCCAGCGATTGAAAATAATCATTTTGGAACTATCCAAAAACAGCCCCATTGCTTTGAAATCATCATTGACTCCGTCGCCGTTGGGCGAGAAAGCATCGGGAACAAACAGCAGCGCGTCGCGCTTGAAGACAAAGTAATTGGAATGGCTCGAAAGGCTGTTGGTAGCGGTATAGGCCAAAATCCGATAGCGGAATAACTGTTGGTCGGGATTGTTGGCGTTGGGGTCGTAGCGGGTATTCAAACCCAGTTGGATTTGATCCACAAGGTTGCCGTTTTCGTCCAAAATATCCAGTACATACCGTCCAACGGGAACGAGAAAAGGGCTTTCGGGCGTCCAGTCTATCGTTGTACTTGACTTGGAGTGAAGCCATACCGTACAAAGTGGCTCGGTGGCATCGGAGCGATTGCCACAGGCGTTTTCGTACTCTATTTTGTAACAGTAAGATTGTGCAGTAGGCTCTACGTTGCTATCTATCAATTGATTAGAGTTGTCTTTGACGGCTATTTCTTTGAAATCGTTGCTACCATTGGGGGCGCGATAATAAATCGCCTTGTATTTATTGGGACTTGCGCCCATGTTGGGGGTTTGAAACCGTATCTCTACCGACTTGTCATCTTCTGATACCTGCACGAAAGGATTGCGAATGGCCGAAGGCTTTTCGTCGGAGATGGCTTTTACGCATTTCAGGGCCGATACCGAAAGCGAGCCATTGGCAAGTTGGGCCGTGACTTGATAACAATACTGCTCCGTACACACCACGTTTCTGTCGGTATAAGAAGACGTGGTTCGGGTGCTATTGGTAGCGAGGAGGGCATTGTTGCGATTGTAAAGATACTGCCTAAACTCGTTGTTGGGGTAAGGCGTCCAAGTCAATACATTTTGGCGGTTTTCGGCCTTCACGTCCAAGTTGATGGAGCATACCACGTTGGAGTTGGAACCCATCCCTTCACAGCCGTCGTTGGCCGACAATCGGAAACAATAGAGGTTTTTGTTGGCGTCAATGTCGCGTACTGTTAGGGTGAGGGTATCTATCCGACTGAGCATCAGTCCCGTATTGCGGTAAGTGTTGCCATTGTTGTCTGATATTTGCAAGTCTGCCGTGACTCCTTGCGCGCCTTTGGCCAGCACATCCACGAGTCCGTCGGGGCGGGCGGTTACTTTTTGGATTTGTACGGCAGAGAGGTTGGCATTGTTGAGAATAAGCGGTGAAGAGGGTTTGTCACACCCAAAGGTTTGCCCTCCTGCAATACCCTGCACAAAAATAGTGGCCGAATTGACGTTGTTGGCATACGTAAAAAAGAACGTTCTACCGGCAGTTTTGGCAACGCGCTCGGTACGGCCACCGCCCCAATCTATCAAAAATTCGTCGTAGCGTTGCGTGGTGCTATCGTCGGCGATAGTCACTTGCACACGCCGCCCGCTGCACGCCCGAACGGTATAGTTGGGGGGATAATAAACTTCGATGGTCTGACAAGCAACCGACCCCGACCCGCCCGAAGAAGAACTTCCACTGCCCAACTGCAAAATCCGATACGTGCCTTGTCGCTGATACACAAACTCTTTGGCATCCAGCGGTGTATAGCCCGAGTTAGCCGCGAGCGGGTCGCCCCCTTTGTATTCATAAATGTATTTGTCACTGACGGCGGTCGTGTTTTGGATGGTGACTTTAAACGGCGCACAACCACGTATCACGGTACTGGACGCATCCACGCCGTTGACTTTGAAGCCTCCCGCCGATACCCCCGTGGGACGTTGGGTACACCAATCCACTTGTTGCGCTTGTACGCCAAGGGCAGGTGTCAAAAAGATGATGAATAAAAATATATTTCTCATAGATGCCTTTGTCACGGCGACGGTCTGTCGTCTTCCGCATTTTGGAGGGTTGTTATCCTTCCGAAGAAAGAACGTATCTTTGCCGCTTCTTGTTCTCATAGTGATTACAGACGTCCCAAATCAGTATTAGAACGTAATTTTTTGTAAACTATTTTAGCCTTTCAATGAACAGCAATAATAATACCAATTCGATTGTACTTGATAAAATAGAAGAGGCGATTGCCGATATCCGAGCGGGTAAAATCATCGTTGTAGTGGATGACGAAGACCGGGAGAATGAGGGGGATTTCATCTGTGCAGCGGAGGTTATCACGCCCGAAATGGTCAATTTTATGGTCAAAGAGGGGCGTGGATTGATGTGCGTACCGCTGACCGTAGAGCGTTGTGAAGCATTGGGACTCAACATGATGGTAGGCCACAACACCGCCACCCACGAAACAGCATTTACAGTTTCGGTAGATTTGCTCGGGCACGGCTGTACCACGGGTATTTCCGCCTCCGACCGCGCCAAAACCATCCAAGCACTGGTCAATCCCGATACCAAACCCGAAGAACTGGGGCGTCCGGGGCATATTTTTCCGCTCAAAGCCATGACGGGTGGCGTACTGCGCCGCACGGGGCATACCGAAGCGGCCATTGATTTTGCACGCTTGGCAGGGCTTCAACCTGCGGGAGTATTGATAGAAATCCTCAACGAAGACGGTACGATGGCGCGGTTGCCAGAACTGCGCGAACTGGCCGACAAGTTTGGCATGAAACTGGTGTCTATCAAGGATTTAATCGAGTACCGCCTCCAAAAAGAGTCGCTTATCAAGCGCGAAATCGCCGTGGATATGCCTACCGAGTGGGGGCATTTTGACATGATAGCCTACCGCCAACTCAATACCGGTGACTTGCACTTGGCCCTCATCAAAGGAGAATGGCAGCCCAACGAGCCTGTTCTGGTGCGCGTACACTCGTCCTGTGCTACGGGCGATATTTTTGGGTCTTGTCGCTGCGACTGCGGCCCACAACTCCACGCTGCGATGACGATGGTGGAAAAGGAAGGCAAAGGGGTGGTGCTTTACATGAACCAAGAGGGACGCGGAATTGGGCTTATCAACAAACTCAAAGCCTACAAACTCCAAGAAAACGGCTTAGACACGGTAGAGGCCAACCTCGCCCTGGGCTTCAAAATGGACGAGCGCGACTACGGCGTAGGAGCGCAAATCCTGCGGGATTTGGGCTTGAGTAAAATCAATCTTATTTCAAACAATCCCAAAAAGCGCGTCGGATTGATGGGCTATGGCCTTGAAATCGTGGACTCTGTCGCTATCGAAATGCCCGCCAATCCCCACAACGAGGACTATCTTCGCACCAAACGCGACAAAATGGGCCACCGCCTCACGCAGTTTGCTACCGTGAAAGACTGAGAATTTTTCAAATACAACCATGCTCAATCGTTACTTTCAACTCTCCCAAAACGACACCAATACCCGTACCGAAATCATTGCAGGGGTCTCTACTTTTTTGGCGACGATGTACATCATTGTGGTCAATCCTGCCATTTTGAGTCAAACGGGGATGCCCTTTGGCGCGGTGCTGACGGCCACCGTACTGCTGTCGTTTTTTTGTAGTTTGATGATGGGTTTGTACGCTCGCAACCCACTCGTGGTAGCACCGGGCATGGGTCTCAACGCCTTTTTTACGTTTACAGTTGTCAAAACGATGGGCGTCAGTTGGCAGACGGCACTGGGGAGCGTTTTTTGGGCGGGAGTGTTGTTTATGATTTTGTCGGTGTTCAACGTCCGTACCCACATCGTGCGGGCCATTCCCAAACAACTCCGCTACGGTATTGCGTCGGGGATTGGGCTGTTTATCACACTGATAGGCTTTGAAAACGCCAAGTTTGTCGTGGCCAATCCCGCTACTTTGGTCAGCGTCGCGTCGTTCAAAGACCCCATCATTTTGACTTTTGTGGTGGGCTTGTTGCTCACGCTCGTTTTGGTAGCGCGACGGGTCAATGGCGCGATTATTTTGGGGATTTTGGCCACTACGTTGCTCGCCGTGCCGATTGGCCGTTGGTGGGGCGATGCTTCAGTCATCAATTTTGGACAAAAAACTTTGGTCAATTGGAGCGGATTTTTTGCCGCCCCCGATTTTAGTTTGATAGGGCAGTTGGATTTGACGGGTTCGCTTACTTGGGCGATGTGGCCCGTTATTTTTGCGTTTGTGTTTACCGATTTATTCGACAGTCTTTCCACATTCGTCGGGGTGGCGGAGGCTGCCAATCTCTGCGACGAAAACGGCGACCCGCGCCACGTGGGTCCATCGCTTCTTACCGACGCCGTGGCCACGCTCATGGGCGGGCTGGTCGGGACGAGTCCCGGCACGGCCTACATCGAGTCGGCGGTGGGGGTAGAGCAAGGCGGGCGCACGGGATTGGTGGCCGTGGTGGCAGGGTTGTTGTTTTTGCCGTTTATGTTTTTGTCGCCACTGCTTTCGATGATTCCCGCCATTGCCACTGCGCCCGCACTCGTGATAGTGGGGGCGTTTATGATGAAGCCCGTTACCAAAATCCATTGGCACCAACTGGACGATGCCGCGCCCGCGTTTTTGGCCATGACGATTATCCCGTTTAGCTACTCCATCACACAGGGTATTATTTGGGGGTTTTTGAGCTGGGCGGTGGTCAAAGTAGCCGTTGGCAAAGCCTCCGAAGTGCCACTCGTGCTTTGGGTGATTAATGTTTTTGCGATTTTAGCCTTAGCTTTGGGGCATTGATTGTTGGGGAGAAGTTATCCGTTATTAGTTATCAGTTAACTGTTATTAGCTATGAGCCTTATTTTCAAGACATTAAAGCGCAATTCCTTCGTTTTTTTCTTTTTTATTCATAGTGTTGCAACCGCCCAAGTCTATCAACCACGGTCTGTGGTGGGGATTTTGGGGGCATTTGGCGAGGAAGTCAAACTGTTGGTAGAAGCGATGGACAAACCCAAAACCAAAAAAATCCACGGTATGACCTTCGTGACGGGTACGCTGCGTGGCCAAAAAGTGGTGGTGGCCGAAACGGGCATTGGCAAAGTAAACGCTTCCATGACTACTACGCTCTTGCTCAGTCACTTTCGGCCTAAGCAGGTACTTTTTACGGGTATTGCGGGTGGGCTAAATCCCGCGCTTAACCCCGGCGACATTGTGATTGGAAAAGAAGTGGGACATCACGACTACAACTGGACGACTTTCAACAAAGTACAAGCCCGCCAAACCCTCGACCCGATCGGGCAGCGGATGAATCCCGCCTTTTTCCCAGCCGATTCATTGTTGATGACATTGGTACAAAAAGCCTCTGCCAAACTCTCACTCGAAGCCATCGGAGGCCGTACCCCCAGCGTGGTGGTGGGCCGCATCGTGACGGGCGACGTGTTTGTGTCTTCCGAAAAATTGGTCGAAACACTCCGCGCTGATTTTCAGGCGGATGCCACCGAAATGGAAGGTGCAGCCGTAGCGCAGGTATGTTTTCAGCAGCGTGTGCCGCACTTGGTGATTCGCTCGTTGAGCGACAAAGCCGACGCCAAAGCCCGCGAAACGATGCTCAGTTTTCTCAAAACAGCCGCTCGCAATTCTGCCCGCCTCACCATGCAGGTTTTGGAAGAAATGCCCCGTTAGCCTTATTTTCAACATCCCAATATGAATCGTTATGCGTACTGGTTAGGGGCTTTGATGGTCTTGGTGTCGGCGTTTTGCTTTGCCCTCAAGGGTATTTTTATCAAAATGGCCTACGAGTACGGTATTGATACTATTTCTTTGCTGACACTCCGCATGGGTTTTTCGGCCCCTATTTACGCAGTAGTAGCGGCGAGTTGGGCAGCCAAAAACCCCGACGCCAAGTTTACCAAACCGCAGTGGTGGTGGGTAGCTGGATTGGGTATTTGGGGCTATTACGTATCGAGTTACCTCAATTTTTTGGGTTTTCACTACATCACGGCGGGGCTGGAACGGGTGTTGCTGTTTACCTATCCTACGTTTGTGCTGATAATCAACGCAGTTGTTCGCAAAAAATCTGTGACACGCCTCCAAGTAGGTGCGCTTGCGCTCACTTACGCGGGGATTTTGGTGGCATTTTTTGAAAACCTTGACACGGGCCAAAACCAAAACGTGGGACTTGGGGCTTTATGGGTGATTTTGAGCGGCCTTACGTATGCTTTTTTCTTGGTAGGAAGCGAGAAAACGTTGGGACAAATAGACACCCAAAAATTTACCTCTTACGCCATGCTATCGGCCACGGTGGCGACGTTGGTGCATTGCTTTCTACAAAATGGCCTTCGCATTTGGCATTACCCCGCACGGGTGTATTGGATCGCGTTGGGCATGGCTATTTTTTCTACGGCCATCCCCACGTTTTTATTGGCGGCGGGCATCAAGCGCGTGGGCGCGAGCAACACCTCCATCATCAACAGCATTGGGCCCATCTTTACGATTTTTTTGGCAACTACCGCACTTGGCGAATACATCTCTTGGCTTCAAATCTTCGGTACGCTACTCGTACTTTTTGGGGTTTTTCTTATTGGATGGAAAGGAAAGAAGTAAGATACGGGTAGTTTAGCGGCGTTTTATAAAGAATGTATTTATACGTACCTTTGCACCCTCACTCAAAAATTGATAAAAAATTGGCACACTTTGCAGGCGCAGTAAGCTGTTCATTTTGTGGACGGCGCAAAAACGAAGTTCAACTTTTGCTTTCAGGCATTGACGCACATATCTGTAACTTCTGCATTGAGCAGGGCTACACGGTCGTACAAGAAGAATTGTTTCCCAAAAAGAAAAAAGAAAAACCCTCACTGCCCAAACTCAACCTCATCAAGCCACGCGACATGAAGCTCTATCTTGACCAGTACATCATCGGGCAAGACGAAGCCAAAAAGACGCTGTCGGTGGCGGTCTATAACCACTACAAACGCCTCATGCAGCCCAAGTCGAAAGACGAGGTGACGATTGAGAAATCCAACATCATCATGGTCGGCGAAACGGGTACGGGTAAAACCTACTTGGCGCGTACCATCGCCAAAATGCTCGACGTGCCGTTTTGTATCGCCGACGCCACCGTGCTCACCGAGGCGGGTTACGTGGGCGAAGACGTCGAAACTATCTTGACGCGCCTTCTCCAAGCCGCTGACTACAATGCCGACTTGGCTGAGCGTGGCATTGTGTTTATTGACGAAATTGACAAAATCTCGCGCAAAAGCGATAACCCTTCCATCACGCGCGACGTGAGCGGCGAAGGCGTACAGCAGGCGTTGCTCAAACTCCTCGAAGGCTCGGTGGTAAACGTACCGCCGCAAGGAGGCCGCAAGCACCCCGACCAAAAACTCATCGCCCTCAATACCGAAAATATCCTTTTCATCTGCGGAGGTGCGTTCGACGGTATAGATCGCCACATTGCCAAGCGCATCAACTCGCGGCCTATTGGCTTCAACACCGACCGCCGCCTCAGTGAGGTGTTTGACAAGGGTAATCTGCTACGCTACGTATCGGCCCAAGATTTGAAGTCTTACGGGCTGATTCCCGAGTTGATTGGACGTTTGCCAGCCTTGACTTACCTCAATCCGCTCGACCGCGAGGCACTGCGCCGTATCTTGAGCGAACCCAAAAACGCACTCGTAAAACAGTACCAAAAACTATTTGCGATGGAAAGTATCAAACTTCACATCGAAGACGACGTGCTGGAATATATCGTAGATCAAGCCGTGGCCTATAAGCTCGGCGCGCGGGGATTACGCTCTATCTGTGAGGCGATTATGACCGACGCCATGTTTGATTTGCCCTCCAACAATACGGCCTCGGAGTTTACGCTCACGATTGACTACGCCCGCGAGAAATTTGAACAATCATCGTTGTTTTTCCTCAAATCTGCCGCTTAGGCTCATAAAAGTTATCGGTTAATAGTTCGAGGCGGCAGCGTCCGACCGTCGCCCGCGCGGTTCGTTATTGAGGTCAAATGCCATCTCTTCAACCAATAACTAACAACCGATAACAGTTAACTTTTTTGTATGCAGCCAATCTATATCCAAACTCAAACGGCATTTGACGAAGCAGTCGCTCAGTTGGAGCGACACCCTGCGATCGCATTAGACACCGAATTTGACAACAACCACTATCGTTATGGTTTTACGCTTTGTCTGCTCCAAATCGCCACTACCGACGCTTGCTATTTGATAGACCCCTACGAGGTGTCGGATTTGTCGGCGTTGTGGAAAGTGCTGGAAAATCCCCAAATCGAAAAGATTTTTCACGATTGTGGCGAAGATATGCGCTTACTTCGGCTGCACGACTGCCGCCCCAAACGTATTTTTGATACCAGTACGGCGGTCAAACTCCTCGGATATGAGCGTATCGGCTTGGGGAGTGTGCTGAGTGAGGTTTTGGGGGTGACTTTTGACAAAAAAAAGCAATACAGCAACTGGACGCTGCGCCCTTTGACTGAGGCCCAACTGCTCTACGCCGCCCAAGATGTGTTGTATTTGGGGGCGTTGCGAGAGGAGTTGTACAAACAATTAAAAGCCCAAAACCGTTGGGAGTGGTTTGAACAAAGTATGCAGTTTTTAGAGAAAAAAAACTTTGCCATCGAACCTAAAACTACGTTTTTGAGCCACAAAGAACAACGCGAATACCCCCCTTTTGACCAGTACGTTTTGAATGAATTGTATCGGTTTCGAGACACCCAAGCCCAGCGGGTCAATCGCCCTGTGTATCAGGTGATTTCAGACGGTATTTTGAACCAAATTTTGCACAATCCTGCAATTCTAAAAAACTGGACAACGCTCAAAGGAATTCATCACCGACTGCTCAATGCCCCCACAGCGGCGGCCCTTGATCGCTGCTACCGTGAGGCCCAAGCCACCGCCACAACGATGGGCCTAAGCAAAAAACTCCAACGCGCCCCACAAGCCGAAATAGCACTGACCCAAGAGCGGCTTCGCCGACAACGGTACCTCAAAGAAGGCGTGTTTATGCCTATCAAAAAGCAAATCGAATCTCAGTACGGCCTTCAACTCACGCCTTATATCCTCAGCAATGAAATCATCAATACGCTCGTAGGAGGCCAGCAAAAACTGCCAGACATCACGTCTGAATTTCAACAAAATATCATCAAAGAGGCGGCATATACCCTCCAACTGGACATCAGCGCGTATTGCTAAATCCGTATTTTACGTATTTTTGGCTATCCAATCAACACCCAAATGACTCCTTTCTTCAAAAAGCCAATCCATTTTTTTGGGGGAGTGCTTGCGTTAGTGATGGCCATTGTGGTGAGCTACTTTGTGTTGTTTCCGCAAGTGTGGCATTGTGAGTGGGTGGGGTATTCGTCGTTTCGAGAAATAGCCCCTCGTTTTTTTGTGAGCCCTGATACGCCGCCTATTCACCAGCAAAAAGCCACCCGCGCCATTGTCGAAGCCGAAGCCCGAGTGTGCCATTTTTGGGGGAAGCGGGTGGGCAAACCCACGGTCATTTTGTGCCATACTACTGCCCAATATGAGCGTTATTGCCACAGTGACGAAGGCGCAGGGTGCAGCATCGGTACGCCCTGGGGGGCATCGTACATTGTCCTCAATTTAGACGGCCTCAATACCGACGTCATCGCCCACGAAATGTGCCACGATGAGCTTTTTACACGCCTCGGATGGTGGACTACCACGCGCCAAATCCCGCAGTGGTTCAACGAAGGCTTGGCTTTGATGGTGGACTACCGCTTCGTCCCTCTTACCGACAGTGTTCAGCGATACATAGACTACAAAGATGAGTATCTTTTTCGCTCCAACGGCGGCCAAATCATGCTTGATTTAAAACAAATAGCCTCCACGCGAGGCTTTTTTGGGGGAGATGAGCAGCACGTCATGCTCGCGTACATGAGCGCGGGCGCGGAAGTCGCGCGGTGGCTCGCAACGGTAGGCGAGCAGCGTCTTTCGGCCTTGACAGAGAGAGTAGCGCGGGGGGAGTCGTTTGCGAAAGTATATGCTGAAATAGAAAGACGCTCGGCGCAATCACGCAAAAAGAGTCAATAATACAGGCCGTAGCCCTTTATTTTGCCCAAACTGTTGATTTCGAGGGCTGGGAAGGGGAGTTTGACCATGAACATTCCCTGAAATACCTGTTTCAAAAAACGATTACGGGTATTGATTTTAGTCCAGTCAATGTCGAGTGAAAACAAAAACTGCCGATAGCGCGCGGTGGGCGGAATCGCTACTTGCCCCCATCGTTGGATATTTTCAAATTCCCCAAACATTCCGTTGGCACTGTATCCCACGGCGAGGTTGAGCCAGGGTGGGATTTTTTCGTGACGGATGAGTTTGTTGAGGCCGATGCTCAACCAGTACGTGTGGGCGTTGTAGTCTTGAAAAATCTGTCCTGCCAACGTAGTGCCGAGATAGCCGTTGGCTTGTTTGGCGTAAGGAGAAGGCCGAAAAGAAAATTTGTACTTGACAGGCTGACCATCAAACGCCAGCTCTTGGCCTATCACCAGCGCACTGCCGAAGGCATTGGCGGCCATATCGCCCCACGAAAAACCCCACCCCTCGTAAAACCCGTCAATAATTTCGATGGGCGACTGCAACAAAAAACCGAGCGTGCCGCCGTATAACAAGGCTTTTTTCTTCGGGACACCCGCCCAACGCATGGCGCGATAGCCCGCGTAACTTTCTAAATAAGCCCCGTAGGCATGACCAAATTTGTCAATTTGGAGGTAGCCTCGGTTGTCGTTGTAAAACTCAAAAGGTACGCGCGGGACGTCTTTGTACCATATAAAATTCAAATAAGTCATTAGCCCCGTATATAGCGTTGCCTCGGTGGCGGCCACAACCACAAAACGACCCTTGTGAAAAGTGCGAACCGTGGAGTCGGTTTGGCTAAAACTGGAAAAAGCAACCAATAATAACGTGATTCTGAGGAGATTCATGATGAAAAAAGTTGAACCACAAACGTCGTCCCCTCGCCTTCCTTGGTTTCGACCTCAATCGTGCCGCCATGCCCTTTGGTGATAATGTCATAACTCAAACTCAGCCCTAATCCTGTGCCTTGACCTGTGGGTTTTGTCGTGAAAAAGGGTTGGAAGATTTTGGGCAAAACATCAGCAGGGATTCCTAATCCGTTGTCGGTAACAGCCAGCCCCCAACCCCCAGAGGGGGCTTTTTCGGATGCTTCGATTTTGAAGGTTTTTACTATAACCTTGAGCGTTTCGGTGTTCCCCCTCTGGGACGCAGGGGGCTTGCTCTGGAACGCATTATTGAGCAAATTCAACAACACCCGCCCAATATCCTGCGGCACTACGTTTATTTTGGGTAAATCGGGGTCGGTAATCAGTTCAAAATCAGCCTGAAAGTCTTTGTTTTTTGCCCGCATACCATGATAACTTAGCCGTAAATATTCATCGGCCAATTTGTTGATGTCCGTCAATGCCCGCTCGCCTGTACTTGCTCGTGAATGTTCTAACATTCCTTTTACGATGCTGCTTGCTCGTTTGCCGTGATGATTTATTTTCTCCTGATTTTGGACGAGGTCATTTAGCAAATCTTTTTCTAACTCTTCATCTCTTTCTCCGTGTTCCTTGTTCCGTTCTTCCAATAGCTCCGAAATCAATTCCACACTCAACTCCGAAAAATTATTGACAAAATTCAACGGATTTTGAATCTCGTGGGCGATGCCTGCCGTGAGTTCGCCGAGACTGGCGAGTTTTTCGGATTGAATGAGTTGGGCTTGGGTGGCGCGAAGTTCGACGAGGGTACTTTCTACTTTGGCCTTTTGGGTCAAAATTTCCGCTTTTTGATTAGCCAACAACCGATTGGCTCTCTGTTTTAAGATATTCTGACGGTACAGACCTCCCATTACCACTACCGTAATGGCCAAAATACTGGCCAAAATACCCAATCGCTGTCGGTTTTTAAATTCTTTTTCGGCATCTTCGAGTTCATTTTTTCGGATTTGTTCGTTGAACGCAATCGTCTGCGTCTGCTTGACTTGCTCTTGGTTGTAAAGTGTATCGCGCATGGCAGCGGCCACTTTGAGGTAGTCGTAAGCCAATGCTTTGTTTTGACTTTCGTACAACTCCGCCAACAACTGGCTGGAATCAAGAATATACTTTAAGTTTTGTGCTTTCTGGGCCGTATTGTACGACTTTTGGGCATAATACAAGCAAGAATCTTTTGATTTCATCTCTCTGAAAAGGTACGCCATTTCGAGATAGATTTGAGAAATAAGGTAGCCATTGTTGAGGTTATTGCCAAAATTTAAGCTACGGCGATAGTACTCCATTGCTTCGGGGTACTGTTTTTTTCGGTAGAACCTTTATTGTTAGTTGAGCGATTTAATTGGTCACGTATCCTTATGGTTGCGCTGTGAAGTCTGATTAAAGCCACAGCAGTCAGCTAAGAATTTCTGCTCACAGTGTTTTGACTGCTTACCGTCACAGTAATGTAGTAGCTGCTGTCGGCTTCTGTTTGGCTGGCTATAATAAGCGTAATAGCTCGTAATCGACTAGGACATTTGCTAGAGCTGGCAGACGACATTAAATAGCTAATAACAGTGACCGATGAGAAATTGGGTTTATTATTTATATAGCGTGTGTGAATAATGTGACCTTATGCTGCTGCTTGTATTGTAACGTTACTTGTGTTGTAAAGTTACTTGT
>JALOLW010000248.1 GCA_025455795.1 Spirosomataceae bacterium | reverse complement strand
TTGCCCACCAAGATACTCGTCAAAACCAGTACCGTGAGGATTTGGGGTAGTTCGACGGGCAAAACACTCACCAAGCGCATCAATACCAGCAAAGCGGCTACTTTGGGCGCGGTCGAAAGATAGGCCACCACGGGCGTGGGTGCGCCTTCGTACATGTCGGGCGCATAGACGTGAAACGGCACCAAAGAAAACTTGAACAACACCCCCGCGAGCGTCAGGAAGCCCACTACCCACAGCACTTCGGGCGGATTTTGGGCAAGTTCACGGGCAAAAACCTCGCTCGTCACATCAAGCGTACCCGTCAGGCCGTACAAAAACGACAGTCCGTAAAGCATCACGCCCGAACTCATCGCCCCAAAAAGGAGGTATTTCAAGGCCCCCTCGCTTGATTTTTTGCCCTGACCAAAAGCCGCCAACAAGTACGACCCTATCGAAACCAACTCAATCGAAAGATAGATACTGAGGCCGTTGGTTGCCATTGTCATCAAGCATAGCCCCAAGGCGACGGCGACCAAAAGACTGTAAAATTCGGAGGGGAGCGTGGAGGAAGTAAGTTGGACGTGCAGCAGCACCAAGAGCGTAGCCCCCAAAATAAGTACCTTGAAAAAGAGGGCTTTGGCGTCCAAATAAAGGAGCTGATGAAATAAGTGTCCTGCGGGGGCGTTTTGTTGGAGCAACACCAAGCCCAATGCGATTCCAATCCCCCCCCAACAAACCCACCGCAAAATAGTATCCACCCGCGCTGACCAACGGCTGTGTTTGAAGACCAACTCTGCCAAAAGCAGGGCTATAAAAAGCAATGACAGCCAAATTTCAGGGAAGAAATCTGACAGATTTTGGGTAATTTGGGATAGATACGCTTTGAGTTGCAACGAAAGTCCATTTAATTTGCCTCAAAACTACAAACCCATCGTGAAAAATTCACTAATTTATTTCGGATTGATGCTTTTTGCCGTGACAGCCAAGGCGCAAAGCATGTTTTTGCAGGACATCAACGGCCAGCCGATGTTTGAAAATACCTACTCGGCCATCGAAGGTACTCCCTACCTCAACCCCGATTGGACGCGCGGCACGGTCAAAGCCAAAATCAACGGCAAAACCTACGAACTCGCCAAAACGCGCTACGATGCTTACAAAGACGAACTCGAATACGAGGAAAACCAAAAGCCTTATCGGTTTGGCAAAGAAATCACGGAGTTTACGTCCGACGGCAAACTGTTTCGGTCGGGTTTTCCTGCCTTAGACAACCTCAGTGCACAGTCGTTTTACCACGTTATCTATGAGGGCAAAGTCGCGCTGCTCAAACGCTACCCTACGCGCATCCAATCCGAAAAGCCTTACAACTCCGCCACCGAAATCAAGCGGTTTGTGAAAGAAGACGCTTTCTTTTTGTACAAAGACAAAAAATTGACGCGCCTCGAAAAAGACAAAAAATCGCTGCTGGAAGCCCTCGGCGACAAGCAAGCCGAACTCGAAGCCTTCATCAAAGACCAAAAACTCAAACTTTCCAAAGAAGAAGACATTCTCCGACTCATTGAGAAGTACGAGCAGTAACCTTTTGTTTTCCACATCATTTCACTTCAAACTAAAACACAATTATGGGAAGATTAGACAACAGAGTCGCCATCATCACGGGTGGCGCAAGGGGCATTGGTAAAGCCACCGCCCAAATTTTTACGCGCGAAGGCGCCAAAGTCGTGATTTGGGACATGCTCGACGCGGGCGAAGAAACCGCCGCCGAGCTTCGCGCCGAGGGATTTACGGCGGAGTTTATGAAGGTCAGCGTCACTGACGTACCTGCCATCGAAGCCGCCGCCCGCGAGGTGTTTGAGCGGTACGGGCAGATTGATATTTTAGTCAATAACGCGGGCATCACGCGCGACAAATCGCTGCTCAAAATGTCGTACCAAGAGTGGGCGCAGGTGATAGACATCAACCTCAACGGGGTTTTCAATTGTACCAAAACCGTCGTGCCGTACATGGTTGAGAAGCAGTACGGGCGTATCGTGTGTACGTCGAGCGTGGTAGGACAAACGGGCAACTTCGGCCAAACCAACTACGTAGCGACCAAATCGGCCATCATTGGCATGGTGAAAACTTGGGCCAAAGAACTCGGCAAGTACAACATCACGGCCAACGCCGTCGCGCCGGGTTTTATCAAGACCGACATGACCGATCTCATTCCCGATGACGTGCGCGGACAAATCGTGGCGGGTATTCCCGTCAAGCGCATGGGACTGCCCGAAGACATTGCCAACGCATACCTGTACTTATCGTCAGAAGAGGCGGGCTATGTCAATGGCCACACGCTGTCTGTCAACGGCGGCGTAGCTTAACTGCGAAATTTCTAACGCCGCAAGGGTTTAGACCCCTTGCGGCGTTGTTACTACTTCATTACTTTCGTAATCTCGTTGAGTTTTTCGAGTTTTTCTTGAAAATCTCCGCGAAGTTGGTTGCGGATGCTGAGAAGATTGTCGAGGGTTTCTTGGAGGGAGTCGGGCAGAATCTCCTCCAACACCTCCCTGAAACGCTTGGCAAACGTAGGTGACTTGCCGTTGGTAGAAATCGCTATTTTCAAATCCCCTTTTTTGACGACCGAACTTAGGTAAAAATCGCACAGTTCGGGCGTATCGGCCACATTGACGAGCAGGCCGTGGGCTTTGCAGTCTTGCTGCACTTGGCGATTCACCGCCTTGTCGTTGGTCCCGACAATCACCAAGTTTTTATTTGCCAACAACGAAGGCTCGTACCTTGCCCGCAAGAGCGTCACGCGGGAGTGCGCGGCGGCGAGGTCGCTGATTTCGTCGCGGATGTCGGGGGCCACGAGCGTGACCGTGGTTTGGGGTGAATTGGCGAGTACCGCCGTGAGTTTTTCAAGCCCCACGTATCCACCACCTACGATGAGTACGTGGAGCTGTTCGAGTTTCAAAAAAATCGGAAAAAGTGTGTTCATGCGTTATTTGACGCGCGTCCAAGCATCGGTACGGCCTATCAGCGATACCCCGATGTAGCCGCGCACATTGAGTTGATTGGCATTGACAAGGGTGATTTTACAACTGTACTCTTTGCCGTTTTCGGGGTCATAGATTTTGCCATCTTCCCAAAGATTATCCCCGTCGTATTGAAAATTGGAGAGATTGACCATGCCCAAAATCGGCCTTGCTTTTTTGGTCGCGTCGGGGTTTTTTGCGTCCAACCTTGGTTTGCCTGTGGCGGGGTCGTTGGGTTCTTTGAGCCAGATGATTTTGCCAAAATACTTATCACCTTGCTTATAAATCTGCACGTGGCCTTTTTTGGAGCCAGTGAGCCAAGTGCCGAGACAAGCGTCGGGGTTGTTTTGGGCCAATACTTGGAGCGAAAACAGCACCGATAAAGCGAAAACGCTTAATTTTTTCATTGTTTGAATGGGTTTTAGAGGTTTTTGTTCAAACGCAAGTTGGGGTAAATTGTTATGCAAAAAACCCAAAAACGTTTTTTGTCCTGATAACAAAATTTATTCGTGGCACGACTGAGATTGGTAGCTTGAATAGGAGCGAAATAGCTTGAGTCGTGCCACGAATCTCCTAACTCACTCGTGGCACGACTGAGGTGCGTAGCTTGAATAGGAGCGAAATAGCTTTAGTCGTGCCACGAATGGGCGCCTAAACCCTCCATAAAAGCCACAATTCGACTGCTTGCGAGGCCGTCGCCGTAGGGATTGCTGGCACTCGACATCTGGGCGTACGCTTGCTCATTTTGCCAAAGGTGGCTCACTGCCGCTACGATGGTATCACGGTGAGCGCCTACGAGTTGGACGGTTCCTGCTTCTACGGCTTCGGGTCGCTCGGTGGTGTCGCGCATGACGAGGACAGGCTTGCCCAGGCTCGGTGCTTCTTCTTGTACGCCGCCCGAATCGGTCAAAATCACCCAACTGCGTTTCATGGCATAGACAAAATCGGCATAATCCATCGGGGCGGGCAGGTGGACGTTTGACAAGTCGCCAAGTCGCTCATAAACAGGCTTTTGAACGTTAGGATTGAGGTGGACGGGATAGACGATTTGGAGCGTAGGAAACTGCTCGGCCAGTTGCTGAAGTGCGTCGCAGATTTGGATAAATCCCTCCCCAAAATTCTCCCGCCGGTGTCCCGTTACGAGCAGTATTTTTTGCTCGGATTCAAACACCGCTTTGATAGCGTCTTCTATTTTTTCCGAAAACGTTCCCACCCGCGCACTCACGTACAGGAGTGCATCTATGACGGTATTGCCCGTTTTGATGATTTTGGAGGCATTGATGCCTTCGTTGAGGAGATTTTGAACGTTGCGGTCGGTGGGGGCAAAGTAGTAATCCGTGAGTCGGTCGGTGATGAGGCGGTTGGCCTCTTCGGGAAAGGGAGCTTGCAGATTGCCCGTTCGTAAGCCCGCCTCTACGTGACCGATTTTGATGCCCGCATAAAACGCCGCCAACGACGTAGCCATGCAGGTAGTGGTATCGCCGTGCACCAGCACCACATCGGGGCGGTAAGTTTTGAACAAATCGCGCAGCCCCGTCAAGATGCGCGTGGTGACATCGGTGAGGTCTTGGCCTGCCTGCATGATATTGAGGTCAAAGTCGGGGGTAAGCTCAAAAAGCCGAAGCACTTGGTCGAGCATTTGGCGGTGCTGTCCGGTCACACAGAGTTTGTGTTCAAAGTGGGCATTTTGGGCGAGTTGCCGCACCAAAACGGCCATTTTGATGGCTTCGGGGCGAGTACCAAATACAGTAAGGATTTTCAAAATTAGTTATCAGTTATTAGTAGATTGGTTATTGGTGTATTAACTTTCTCCTTGTTCCGCTTCTCCTTGCTCCGTATTCCGTCATATTCAAAAAAAAGAGTGCCGAAAACAAGTTCTCAGCACCCCTTCTTATCTCACCAAAGGCGATTTACTTTTTCTTGGGTTCAGCGGCTTTGGGAGCAGCTTTCTCTTTGTACTCTTTGTTGAGACCTTCGATGATTTTGGGCGTCACGTCGAGGCTTTGGTCGGCAAACAAAATGCCGCCGCCTTTGCTGTAACCCAACACAAACTCATAGCCGTTGTCTTTGTTGTAACGCTTGATGTAGTCGAAGATGTTGTTGTAAAACTCCTCGGTTTTTTTGAGACGTTCCTCGTCGAGTTTACGAAGTTGCTCATCGCGGTATTTGGCAATATCCTGCTCTTCTTTACCGAGTTGGGCTTGGGCGCTTTGGGCTTGGTCTTGGGTCAAGCCACCTTGCTGGGCGCGTTGCTGAAAAAACGCCACCTTGTTTTGGAAATTGCGGGCTTTGTTGGCAATGTCGTTTTCCAACTGAAATCCTTTGCTTTCAAACTCTTTCTGAAAGTCTTTGTAATATTCGTAGTTTTTGAGAAGTGTATCGGCTTGTACATACACAATCTTCTTGCCTTTGGCAGCATCTGCTACACTGGCCGACTCACTACCGCTGTGGTGTTTGAAGTGCTGAAAACCCAAAAAAGCGACGGCAAGTGTAAGTGCTGCGTTCCAAATCAGTAGTCCGTTTTTCACTGTAAAAAAATGGTTTTAAGTTGATTAACAATTATAAAAGTGGCGGCAAAGGTAGGAAAATAAGTCAGCGCAAAAAAATTTAGCGTGCTATCGTTTCTTTCAAAGCAATCGCCACGGAATCCCCCACTTGGCCAGCCGATAGCGCACCGAAACGCGCAGCACGCCCAAGCCGTATTTAGAACTACGGACAAAATTGATAGACGAAGCCTCGTCAAAATACTTGGTAGGACAGGTGACTTCGGCGATTTCAAAACCGTGCCAAAAAATTTGGGCAATCATCTCATTGTCAAACACAAAGTCATCGTCGCACTTGTGGAAGGGGACTTTTTCCAACACTTCTCTCGAAAACGCCCGGTAGCCTGTGTGATACTCCGACAATTTTTGAGAAAGCATGATGTTTTGAAAAAGGGTCAAAAAGCGGTTGGCAAGGTACTTATACATGGGCATTCCGCCTTTCAACGCGCCCTTACCGAGGATGCGTGAACCAAACACCACGGGGTAGAGGTCGTTGCCGATGATAGAAATCATGGCCGTAAGCAGCAGCGGGGTGTATTGATAGTCGGGGTGGAGCATGATGACAATGTCGCCGCCGAGTTCGAGGGCTTTGCCGTAGCAAGTTTTTTGGTTGCCTCCGTAGCCTTTGTTTACATCGTGCCTGATGACGTGCTTGATACCGAGCGACTTGGCTACGTCGGTGGTGTTGTCAGGGCTATGATCATCTACCAAGATGACTTTGTAAATAATAAAGAAGAACTTGCTGAACTAACGTTAAATTTTCGGTGCAAAGGTCTAAACAAAATAAATACCACCCTACAAAACTGTAAGGAAATACTTAGATTTTTAATACTTTTGAGCGATTTTAAGCCAATGTTTCTTCTGATGATTGACAAAATAACGGTATTTTTTGAGAAAGCATCAACCCTAAAAACGCTTTTATGGGCAGGGATTTTACTTCGGATTTTAGTGTTTTTTGCCATGAATCCCCAAAACCCCGACCCGCATCATGAAGTATTGGCGTTTATTGTAAAAAACCATCGCCTGCCATACAGCAATGAGCTTTTTTTGGCCTGCCACCCGCCTTTTTACTACCTCACAGCGTTACCATTTTATGTGATTGGCGGCCTCAAATTTGTACAGTTTTATGGATTACTGACCTCTTGCCTCAATTTATGGTTGATAGCAAAACTGCTCGAAATGACCATCAAAGATGTCGCTATCAGAAATCTTAGTTTTTTGTTGGCCGCTTTTTTGGGAATGTATCTGGTCTATTCGCTTTTCATCTCCAACGATACCCTTTCGGTCTTGATGGGAACTTGGTTTTTCTACACTCTTCTGCGGTATCTTCGGGAACAAACATTGAAAAATGAGGTGATTTTTGCCTTGTCTGCGGGCCTTGCACTTTTGACCAAGTCCACCTTTATTCCTTTTATTCCCTTTGCGCTGGCTGTTGTTTTTTTGGTTCGGATTCGTCAGTCTTTTATCAAAATGGCCTCTGCCATGATGATAGCTGGCGCTGTCATTGGATTGACAGGCTCTTACAAATACCTCGAAAACCACTATAAATTAGGTCAGTATTTTGTACACAACCTTGAGATATTTCCGTTGCCGACCAATGCTATTTTTTATCAAGGTCCGCAGAGTTTCTACAATTTCAACCTTCTTACGCTCATCAAAGACCCTAATTTATCCTCCCGTAATCCCAGTATTCACGCGGCACCCCTGCTGATATACGGTACTTTTTGGTACAAGCATGTCTATTTTGAGAATAACCTTACTTTTGGTAATTACTCGGGGTTTCGGTACATTGGTAGCTTGTTTTTTGTGGTTGGTATTTTGCCTTCATTGTTGATTTTGTTGGGCATTGGCCTGCTGATTCGACAAGGCTTTGTACTGTTGATAAATTGGCAAACTACCTTTGGAACGCCCCCGTTTTGGAACAGCCTTTTTGAAGTACTTTGTATTGTTTTGTTGCTGGGGAGTGTGGCTACGATGTTTACAGGCATTTTCAAGTACAACGACTGGGCATTTATGCACACACGCCTTTTGGTACACGTATTTTTCCCAATAGTGTTGGCCTTGGCCAAAGGACTCAGCTTTATCAAAAAAACAAAGCCATCACTTAACCGCTATTTCATGCTTAATCTTCTCTTTTTTGCGGGACTCACTATCGTCTATTTTTTAGTAGAAAGTGGTGTTCTTGTTTGGAATTGGTTGCAATATGGCAACAAAGACGAGATTCAGTGGTACGTCAATAAGAGTTTGGGGCTTTAGTTTTTTAGAGACTTTGACGTACATTCACACCCGACTATTAGACTTACGATATATGTTCAAAATCATCTTAGAGGGGTTTATTTAGGGTAAATGCTCGTCGGAAATTCCATAGTTGGGCACAGATTAGTATGGCAT
>JALOLW010000247.1 GCA_025455795.1 Spirosomataceae bacterium | reverse complement strand
TTCTGGTCATGTAGTCGTATCTATATGTTTTTCGTTGCTTTTCCTTGTCGCTGAGGAACTATTTGTACTTTTACTCGTTTTAGCCATTGATGAGTTTGAATTTTTAGCGTCTGGCGCTGGTAAGGTAAGGAATCATCATTTAAACCGACTGCGTGGCGAAGAAGCTAAACTAAGCGTGTGTCCTGGAGGTGTCTTTTTAGATTTGCTCCCAAAGCAAAAAGTCTTCCTCCAGCTATTTGAACCGAGGATGATCTTTTTTTAGTATGATGGGGTAACCCTAAAACTTGTCATTCGGAAGGAAATGCCTAACCAATTCTGCGTAGGTTTGTTACTCCTTCTTGATCGTCGCCTCCCATTTCTATTTTTCCGGTGGAAGATACCCCAACACAAGTTTCCAGCTATACTATCTCAGGATATGAGCTTCATCAGGGATTCCCTCGGCCAGTAGAACTCTAAGTCTGTCCAAATGGATAACTTAGCAGTTCAAGGCTTGCACCAGATTTTCAACTCTTTTAGCGATGATTTTAGGTAGTCCCTCAGAGGTGAATTTGTAAACGATTTTGGTCTGCTCGGTCTGTTTGGGGTTGGCATTTGCAGTCAGATTAATTTACTTTTTCTTTTAGGTCAATTAGATCCCAAGCAAATTCTCCTCCATTCTTTGGTTTCGCTTTATAATTAAAGGTAAACACAGAGAGAAACGCAAACATAAAAGCCCATTATTGTCACCAACAAAAAACAACCCACAATCACTCCCAATCTTACCATACTCAACTTACCTGTCCTTTTCTACCCAGTAATACCCTGTAACGTTGGTCGTCATATATATTGTATCGATAGATGAGCAACCAAAATCTCTATAAACTGCCGAACCAATAGATCTAAAAATCGATAATCTACCAAATTCCGCGTGGAGCCCAGAGCACGTACGGGAAGTACGTGGAGCAAGCGCCAGTGAACCAAAGGAAGTACAAAGTGCGGTAAGACATCGAAATGCCCAAAAA
The DNA here is from genome assembly GCA_025455795.1 of Spirosomataceae bacterium. Lineage (GTDB taxonomy): Bacteria > Bacteroidota > Bacteroidia > Cytophagales > Spirosomataceae > Runella. The sequence continues at coordinate 5,474 of JALOLW010000247.1, read as the reverse complement.
CAACTCTTTGGATTTTATCAAAACCATTGGCAAGGTGTATTTTCAACAGGGCCAGCATACCAACATTGCCCACAAAAAAATCCAGCACTTATTGGCCTACATTCGTGAGCATTTTGGCCTCAAAACCACCGCTTACACCAAAGATTTTAAGGAGTATTTGGCCGAAAAAACGGGGATTCCACAGTTGGAAATTGACCTACTTTTTGGCGAAATTGCCCACGCCGAGCGCAACACTTCCATGACCGAATTTGAACTGTTGAGCCTCAACCAACGCATCGAAGAATTTTATAGGCAAGTAAAAACCTAAATACAAAACGGACAACGAATGAACTTTGAATCACGCATTGACTTACAAGACCTCAACGAGGCCGTGGCGGCTATCAAGGCCGAAATCGGGAAGATTGTGGTAGGCCAACACCAAACCATTGAGCTACTGCTTACGGCGATTTTGGCCGACGGACACGTGCTTATTGAAGGCGTGCCAGGCGTAGCCAAAACCCTTACGGCCAAGCTGTTGGCTCGTACCATCAACACCCATTTTAGTCGGATTCAGTTCACCCCCGACCTCATGCCTTCTGACGTACTCGGTACGTCGGTGTTTAGCCCCAAGCTGACCGATTTTGTATTCAAGAAAGGGCCGATTTTTTCCAATATCGTACTGGTGGACGAAATCAACCGCGCCCCAGCCAAAACCCAAGCGGCGTTGTTTGAGGTGATGGAAGAACGACAAGTGACGGTGGACGGCACTACTTATCCGATGAGTTTGCCGTTTATGGTATTGGCTACCCAAAACCCCGTCGAACACGAAGGTACGTACCGCTTGCCAGAGGCGCAGTTGGACCGTTTTTTGTTCAAAATACTGGTGCAATACCCCACCGCCGACCAAGAAGTGGACATTTTGCGGGGGCATCATCAGCGGTTCAACATGACCGACGCCATCGCGGGCATAGTGGCGGTGCTTTCGGCGGAGCAACTTACCTCGCTGCGTGAGAAAACGCGCCAAGTGCACGTAGAGGACAAACTCCTCGAATACATTGCCCAAGTGATTGCCCAAACCCGCACCAACAAGTCGCTGTTTTTGGGGGCATCGCCACGGGCGTCGGTGGCATTGCTCAACAGTAGCAAAGCGTTGGCCGCGATTCGTGGCCGCGACTTCATCACGCCCGAAGACGTGCAGGAACTCGCCCCCGTGGTGCTGCGCCACCGCATTGTACTTACCCCCGAGCGTGAGATGGAGGGCATCACCCCCGACGACATCGTGACTCAAATCTTACAGAAAGTAGAAGTGCCAAGATAACAAAAACCTTTACCTTTGTGGTTTGGGAATGCGGAGTAAGGAGAACAGCTTTAGCGGCTATCTTCACGAAACAACAAAATGATAAGAATATGGACGCAATAGAATTTAATTCAAAAATCATAGAGGGCTATTTGGGCTTGTTGGGCAACCTAAGCCCGAGCAATAAATTGGATTTAATAGCCAAACTAACGGCATCAGTCAAATCAGATTTAAAACCTAAAAAATCATCTTTCAAAAAGGCTTTCGGGGCGTTTGAGTCGTCAAAATCAGCCGAAGAAATAATTGACGAAATTCGGGAAAGTAGGGTTTTAAATCGTCAAATCGAATCATTTTGAAAAAATATTTGATAGATACCAACATTGCCATTTTTTACATGAAAGGTAAGTTTGAGCTTGAAACCAAGTTTGAAGGATTATCGGCAGACGATTGTTTTATCTCGGAAATTACCTTAGCTGAACTAAAATTTGGTGTAGAAAACAGTGAGCGTCCCGACAAAAATCAAAAGGCTTTAGACAACTTTTTGACAGGTGTACAGATTTTGCCTATTTATGGAGCATTAGACCTCTATGCCCAAGAAAAGGCAAGGCTTCGCAAAGCAGGTACTCGTATTGACGACTTCGACCTTCTGATAGGCGTAACGTCTGTAATCAACAATTTGGTTATGGTTACAAACAACACAGAGCATTTTAAACGAATCAAAGGTGTTATTTTGGAAGATTGGACGAACAAAAAAGAAGTAAAATAAGCAATCGAACAACGGGAAACCAATATGATAAGCAATCGCGTCAAGGAGATTTATGAAGAGGTAGCACAGTTTGGCGTTGCCGACAAAGACCAACTGGAGCAGTTTCGGCAGCGTTTTGTGGGGCGCAAAGGCGTCGTTGAAGCTCTTTTTGAGGGCTTGAAAGACATCGCCAAAGAAGACCGCCGCGCCGTAGGTCAGGAATTGAACGCCCTCAAAAATTTTGTAATGGAGCGTTTTCAAGCGTTTCAAGCAGCTATCGAAGCCGACGGCGACGGCGGCAGTAGCAATACGGTAGATTTGACGCTGCCCGTAGTACCGCATCAGTTGGGAAGTATTCACCCGCTGACGTTGGCACGGGCCAAAATCATCGAAATCTTCGAGCGGATGGGTTTTAGCGTGGCCGATGGTCCTGAGATTGAATCTGATTGGTACAATTTTACGGCCCTCAACTTTCCGCCCAATCACCCCGCGCGGGAGATGCAAGACACGTTTTTTGTGGCCAAAAACGCCGAAGACCCGACCCAAGACATGCTGTTGCGGACCCACACTTCCAACGTGCAAATCCGTATGATGGAGCGTCAAAAACCACCGATTCGGGCCATCATGCCTGGACGGGTGTACCGCAACGAGGCCATTTCAGCCCGCGCCCACTGCTTTTTTCACCAAGTAGAAGGACTGTACATTGACAAAAACGTATCGTTCAAAGACCTCAAAGACACGCTCTATCACTTCTCCAAAGAGATGTTTGACAAAGACGTGAAGATTCGGCTGCGTCCGTCGTTTTTTCCGTTTACCGAGCCAAGCGCGGAAATAGATATATGGCTCGGCACTGATACCGAAGAAACCTACCGCTTGTCGAAAGGAACGGGTTGGGTCGAAATCGCGGGCAGTGGCATGGTGGATCCCAATGTACTCGCCAACTGCGGCATAGACCCCGAGGAGTACACGGGTTTTGCGTTTGGCATGGGCATTGAGCGCATTGCCCAGCTACGCTACGGCGTGCGCGACTTGCGCCTCTATTCCGAAAACGACCTGCGCTTCTTGCGTCAGTTCCAAGGGGTGTGAGGGTAGTTGTTACTTCTCAAACTCCAAAATGTATTCTGACATGTAGTCGCTTTTTTCGGGCTTGATGTACTTGATATACAGTCGCGCCCGTTGGCCCAAGCGCATACAGGTGTGCTTGTTGGCGATGTCTTCGGGGGTGTTCATGGGTTGAAGCGACGGATACCACAAAATAAAACCGGGCTTGTCGAGCAGCAGTTGGGGTTTTGACCATTCTTGGGAGTGATTGCCTTCGCCCAAATCCTTGTTTTTGTTGAACGAAATATACACGCTGCTGCCTTTCCAAGAGCTGCCAGTCACTTTGCCCATGAGCATCACCCAGCAGTTGAGATAAGTATTCCAGCTCACCGACGGCCCCCAGTGAAACCCACCCGTGGGCGACGACGCAGCCCCGCCTCCCTCGCTCATCGGAATCTGCAACGAAGCAATGGGCGCCCCAAAGCCATTGTAAGCCGCACTAAATGCTTTCCCATCCCAGCGCAGGGCTTTGCCCACGGGATTGTCTAAGTCTTTGAGTGCGATACGCGCCACGCTGATACACTGACCTTTGTGTTCGTCTTCGCGTTTGTAGGTGGCTTCGTTGTACACGCCTGGGAAGCCGTATTCGCCGTAAAAAAGATACAAATAGTCGCCCACTGCTACCGCCGAGGGGTCGCCTACGCCACCCGCAAAGGTTTTGGAGGTGTTGTGGGGTTTGAGAATCATGCGGGGCTGAAGGTCTTCGATAAATAGCCCTCGGTTGTCCCAGCTACGCCCGCCGTCCACCGACTTCATGATACCAATGCGACACACGGCCGCGGGCGATTTGGGGCCTGTGAGTCCTTCGGGCCACTTGTGGTCAATGTAGCCTTCGCCCGTTTTGGCGTCATAAGGGAGGGTAGCGGGGTAGTTTTCGTTGTGATAAACGGCATAGAGCGTTTTGCCCGTGGCATCTTTGGGGTCTTGATAGACCGTCTCAAACCACGCCGCGCCGTGCAGTCCTTTTTGACCGATGGGTACATTGGGGGGCATGTTGGGTTCGGTAAACTCCTCGGCGTTGCGTCTGAACGCCTCTTCGGCGTGGCGACCGTCGGCAAATTTTAGTTCGTGTGATTCTCCCCAAACGGGGTCTTCGCCGTATTTGCCAGGAAAAATCCGAAACGTGTCACCCACCCACGCCTCGGCCATGTTGCAGTCCACAAAGTTTTTGAAATGCACCGTGTCGGTGGCAATGAGTTTGAATTTGGGCGTGGCGGTGGTTTGGTCGTTGGTAGGCTGGCAAGCCATACCAAGGGCCAGCAGCCCTGTGAACAAGAGGTGGCAGGAGTAGCGCATATATGGATTTAATTAGTTTGAAGTGCACCAAAATATAAACATTGTGAGATACTATACTAACTGAGGCTGTACGAAACCAATCACAATATCGGCAGGGTCAATGCCTTTTTGGATGAGGATTTTGGTGAGTTTAAGGTCAGTCCAGTTTTGTTGAATCCATACCTTATTATCCTTGATGTCGAAGTGAAAAACTACATCGTGTACAAACTGCCCTTTGTGCCAGCCAATACTTACCAATTCAAAGTGGTTACGGGTTATATCAGCTATAACTTGTTGCTCCAAATTAGGGGCATTAGCGTAGGAAATTTGGGCGTATTCTTCCAAAAAACTGACCAAAATCTTCTGGTACTTTACTAAGGTTTCCATAATATTAATTTAGGTTGTTCAACTTGATAAACAATGATTTTAACTGAACGACGCTGAACTACTTTTTGTACAAAAGGTTCTTGAAAAAAAGATTCATAAACTCGCTGAGGGACGGCCAGATACAATTGACGCTCAGGCTCTTCATCTTCCAAAGCTAACGAATAATTATCATATTGTCCAATTGCTTCGTGAAATGCCGAAATGGTGGACTCATCTACAAAAGATTTAATCTCCACCGCTATTTTGGCTTCTGCTTTTTCGGCTGCTATCACCTGCTCGGCCCCCAAGTCAATGAACATCCTGATAGAGCCTATTTTAATGGGATAGGGGTCGTGGGTAATTGCCCAACCCTCATTCTGTAAGGCTGTTTTAACGGCCTCGTGGTATAAATCTTTCGCCATTGTTACTATTGCTATGCTTTCAGTGTTTCAATTCATATTTAACCCCTTGCTTTCTCGCCTCCGTTTTGTCGCTCATGGGCTTTATCATACTTTCTATAAAGGCCACCTCCGCCGCGCTGAGGCCGTATTTGGCGTAAAGCTGCGCGTCTAAATATCATTGAATTGTCAAAGCATATTCTGATTCGTTATTCAAAATGTTTTGATTTTAAAAATATTTTTGCCGCACTTCTGAGTGCCTATTTCTTCTCAATCCCCGCCAATACGCGGCGGATTTCGTTGGCGCGCTGCA
>JALOLW010000246.1 GCA_025455795.1 Spirosomataceae bacterium | reverse complement strand
AAATCCCTCTCCTGTCAGGAGAGGGACTATGTATTGCCCCCTTCTCCTGGCAGGAGAAGGGATGGGGATGAGGTTAGCCACAAAAATTGTCAGAGTTCCGATTTTTTTAATCCAAGAAAAGATAATTGGGGCGCACATTTTGAAATTGAGAAAGGGGCGATTTTTGGAAAAACAGAAATAGGAAAAGCTACTGTCAATATTTTCAAATTCAACGAAATAGATAGGCTCATTTTCAGGAATCAATTGGCTGATTTAGAGTTATATCCATGACTTTCTGACATTGGCGGGCATTTCCCTTTTATTGTTTTTTCTCAATTCCTTCCGATATTTGTCGCAACAACTAATCAACAGACTCTAATCAATGGCCATAGCAGAAATGGTGATGCCACGCCTCGGCGAAAGCGTTATAGAATGTACCGTTATCAGTATTTTGAAAAAAATAGGCGACCGTGTCGAAGCCGACGACTCTGTACTCGAAGTAGCTACCGATAAAGTAGATACCGAAGTGCCCTGTCCGTTGAGCGGTACTATCACCGAAATCTTGGTCAAAGAGGGCGACGTGCTGCCCATTGGCGGCTTGGTGATGCGGATTGAAGTGGGTGGACAGTCGGTAGTGGACAGTAAACAGTCGGCAGTCGGTAGTGGTGATGTGTCAAACAAGCAGTTGGATTCGGCTGAAGAACCTCTTGTTTTTGGATTGACAGACACCCCCCTCAATCCAATCGCTGACCTCCAAATTTCCACGCCCAGCCTCCAGTCGCAGACCAACCGTTTCTATTCACCTTTGGTACTTACCATTGCCCGAACGGAAGGCATTTCTCAAACCGAACTCGACCAGATCGCTGGTACGGGTGCCGAAGGCCGCGTGACCAAACACGATATTTTGGGGTATTTGAGTGGCAAGAAGTCGGCAGGTCAAAGTTCACAAGTCAAACTCACAAGCAAACCTGTTCAGCTCAAACCCGTCCAATCACTCAGTGGACAAGATGAGATAATAGAAATGGACCGAATGCGCAAGATGATTGCCGAGCGCATGGTGGACTCGAAGCGTATTTCGCCGCACGTCAGCTCGTTTGTGGAGTGCGACATGACCAACATCGTGCGTTGGCGTGAGGGAATCAAAGATCCCTTCAAAAAAGAAACGGGCGAGGGTATCACTTTTACGCCCATTTTGATTGAAGCCGTGGCGCAGGCCATCCGCGAAATGCCGATGATAAATATCTCGGTAGAAGGCGATAAAATCATCAAAAAAGGCAACATCAACGTCGGAATGGCCGTGGCTCTGCCCAGTGGCAACCTCATCGTGCCAGTGATTCACCGCGCCGACCAGTACGACTTGGTGCAGTTGTCGCTCAAAGTCAATGACTTGGCTACTCGCGCTCGCAACAATAAACTCACCGCCGACGACCTCGCTGGTGGTACTTACAGCATTTCCAACATCGGTACGTTTGGCAACGTGATGGGGACGCCCATCATCCTCCAACCTCAAGTCGCTATCATGGCGTTTGGGGCGATTCAGAAAAAGCCCGTTGTCATCGAAACCCCGCAGGGCGACACGATCGGTATTCGTCAGATGATGTTCTTGTCGCATTCTTACGACCACCGCGTGGTTGATGGTGCCTTGGGAGGAATGTTTGTCAAGCGCGTTGCGGAGCTTTTAGAAAACTTTGACGTGGAAAGAAAGCTGTTTTGAGCGGAAAATATTTTCTATATTTGATGAAACTTTGACACAGATGGTCATTATTCAAGATTTGCGAACAGAGCTATTGGAGCGACTCAAAACAGAGGAATTGGTGCGCGTACCTGCTTCCGAAGCCGATTACTTGGCCTTAGCGCAGCATTTCCCCTTCAAAGTAGAATACCATCAGTCAGAAATTTATACCATGGGTTTAGCGTCTTTTTATCACGAGCTGATTGCAGCTATGTTCACAACGATTCTCAATAATTTGTTTATGGACAAAGATGATTACATCGTTTTGGGCAGTAATTCGGGGGTGCAAATCCCGAAGTTTGAAGGTAGTTACTTCATGCCTGATGTGACTGTGGTAAAAGGCGAACCTATTTTCAAGCCCAATTCTACGGCCATCATTACCAATCCGTATTTGATTGTAGAAATCCTCTCTCCTGCCACCGACAAATTTGACAAAGAATCAAAACTGCCTGAATACAAGCATCTTCAAAGTCTTCAACAAATCATCATGGTCAATCCTCGGCGCGTGGGAATCACCTCATACATTCGCACTGAGCAGCCCAACACTTGGCTCAATCAAGATTTTTATGACTTGGAGGAGTCGTTGCTGATTGATGGACAGCCAGTAACGTTGGCGTCTATCTACAAAAAAGTGAAATTTGAATAGATTTTTGAAAACCCTTCACCAGCTCACCGCATTTCTCGCGCCTTGGTAGGTGCGTAGTTCCATCACCAGCGCGCCTACCCACAAATCTACCTCTACCTTGACAGGCACACGGTTGGCGTCGTCAGAGACCCAAATGCGGATGGAGTTTTCGCCTTTAAAAAGCTGATTGTCAGGCATAACGGGGGTCATTCGAAGTGTTTTTATTTTACCAAATTTGGTTTTAACGTTGTCTTTGCCACGGTATTTTACTTTCATTTTATAGACTTTATTCTCAAAAAAAGTGGGCATTTCTATCAAATCCCCCGCTTTGAGTTTGTCAAAATCCACCGTCCGCAAAAAGAAATAACCGCTGATAGCATCTTGGATGTGGTTGGCGACGTTGTAGGTCTTGGTGCCGTTTTCATCGGTCACGGTGGCGGTGTTGGTGGCGTGGTCAAAAAGCGTCGTTTCTATTTTTCTGTAATCGTTTTCCTTGATATTTCGATAAAATTTCTGCGTCACAATGGCCGACGTATCCAACCAACTTTGCCATTGGTCGCGGATTTTGGCAAACCAACTAAACGCCCCCAACGTAGTCCCGACGACGTTGATTTTGTAGCAAGGCCGCCCATTGACATACTGTACCTGAGGGCTTACGTCCACGGTAGCCTCGGCGGCGTTGAACATCCCGTAGTGGACGCGGTATTCGAGGTGTTCGCCCGTGCCAAAGCTCGTTTGCGACACGCGGCGGTAGGCATCATGCGTATGAGAAGGCATAAAGGTAAAAATCAGTAAGGCTAAGAATGAATATCGGAGAGTCATACTCAAAGGTGGGTCGTTATCGGTTAAACTGTTATCGGTTGAATGGCAATTGTAGAGCGGATAACGGCTTTTTGGATAACGAATAACCGCTCAAAACGAACTTTTATATTTTTGTTTCAAATACGCAAAATAGGTTTTGAAGTCACCGTTGAACTTGGTTTTGAATTCGCCTTCAAACTGATTTTGCTGCGAACGGTACGTCAAATACCCAACAAAAAACGCATTATTGGGGAGTTTCTTACTGCGCCACGGGTACTTTTTTCCGACCATTCCGCCCAAAAGCGTGTCAGAGTCGGCCACGATTTGGCGTATTGTTTGCTGTTTGAGCGTGTCTTTTTGGGGAATTGTTAGGGTTTTGGTAAACGACCGATAAAGACTGTCCAATTTTTTTGCTCCACCCACAATATGCCCACTAAACGCGCGACTGTATTCTTTCTGAAAAGCGTAGCGGCGGAGTTGGGGTGACTGTTTGCCGTACTTGTATTCCAAAAATTTGACCGCACCAAAATCGCCCACAAAACTGGCCAAATTTTCGTTGAGTTCGAGATTGTCTTTGACAAAAATAGTGCCATGGGTCATTTCGTGCAGAATGAGGTTGGCCAAACTCCCCTCACTACGATACAGCATCGAAGACAGTACGGGGTCATCGAAAAACCCCAATGTACTCCACGCCGACACTTCGTTGATTTGGGTATCAAAGCCGCTGTTTATCAGGGCTTTTTCTTCGCTCACGGCACGGGTAGAATCAAAAAAACCTTTGTAAGAAAACGCCCCAATCACGGGGAAAGCCCATTGTTTGGCCACCAACCGATGACGCTCAGAAGCCGTGATGACCCACAAAATGGGCTTGCCGTGTTGGTCGTAAAAGTCGGTATAACTCTCGGAAGCATCCAAGCCTAATGAGTCAATACCAAACCGTTTGATGTCGGCGATAAGTCGGAGGCGTTGTTTGAGCGAGTCGGGCAAGGTCTTGTCTTCTAACACATCGGCCACGGGGCGTGTGTTCCACAGCACTTCTACTTGGCCTTTGGCTTGCATATAACCATAGCTGACCAAGTCTCGGTGGTAGAATCCTAACCCGACCAAGGTCACCAACAGCAGGAGAAAAATTTTTTTTAACATGAGCGAGTGACCAAAATCATTTTTTTTTGAATAAAAATGAGAAATTATTGTACGATTCCAAACCCCAACAACAATATGAAATCATTTGCTACACCCGAAGAAAAAGAGGCATATTACGCCAAACGGCGCAAAAGGGGGGTTATTGTAGGAGGAATTGGGGCGGTGGTGCTGGGCGGCGGTTTTTTCTTGCAATACCTTCTGTATCTCAACAACATGTCTTTTGACTTAGTCATGTACTCGCTCACTACGATTGGTATCAGCTTGGTATTTTACGCGGCGATTGAGATTTTTGGTTGGTAAACCTTACGTTCTTTTGGCCGACCAACCCTGCAAAATCTGCCTCAACTGCTTGTATTCAATCAAAAACCCGTCGTGACCGTAGAGAGAATCTATCTCGCGGTACTCGGCGTCGGCAATGTGGCGCGCCAAAAACTTCTGTTCCGACGGCGGAAACAAAATATCTGAACTGATGCCGATGACCAAGGTGTGGGCTTTGACGTCGCGCAGGGCGTGGATGATGCTTGGGCGATTGCGGCCTACGTTTTGCGAGTCCATCATCGTAGCCAATGCCCAGTACGAAAACGCGTTGAAACGTTGCGCGAGTTTGTCGCCTTGGTACTGCTGGTAGGTAGCTGCGCGGAAGTTGTCAGTTTGTTCGTTGGAGTCGCGGGCTTGGGTGAAATCGTAGGTGTCGTAGTTGCGGTACGAAAGCAGGGCGATAGAGCGGGCCACTTTCATGCCTTCCATGCCCGCGTTGGGTTGTGATTCTTGCCAGGTTGGGTCGGCTTTGATGGCCATGCGCTGCGACTCGTTGAAGGCGATTCCCCAGGGTGAATGAACAGCATTGGTGGCAATCAGCACCAAGTTTTCAATCAAATCGGGGCGCATGATGGCCCATTCGAGGGCTTGTTGTCCCCCCAACGACCCCCCTATGAGCGTATGAATATGCTTGATGCCGAGTTCTTCGCGGAGCAAATCAAACGCTTGTACGGTGTCTCGAATCGTAACGGTAGGAAAGGTGTGGTAATACGGATTACCCGTTTTGGGGTTGAGACTGAGGGCATTGGTCGAGCCATAGTTGGACCCCAGCACATTGACACAGATGATATACCAATCGTGGGGGTCGTAGTGCTGACCCGCACCCACGAGTCCGTTCCACCAGTCGGTCGGGTCGGCGTTGCCCGTGAGGGCATGGCACACCCACAGCACGTTGGAGTGCTGCTCATTGAGTGTGCCATGCACCGTGTAGGCCAGTTCAAAACCAGTCAATTCACCGCCCAGCTCGAGCGCAAAAGTGTAAGGATATTTAAAAACCTTCATTCTTGTTCCGTTCTCCGTTCTACCGTGTTGCGTTATTTAGAAAGTGCTTGTTCAATATCGGCTTTGATGTCTTCGATATGCTCAATACCGCACGAAATCCGCAGTAGCCCCGGCGCGACACCCGCCGTCACCTGCTCGGCTTCGGAGAGTTGTGAGTGCGTGGTGCTGGCAGGGTGGATGATGAGCGTCTTGGAGTCGCCTACGTTGGCCAAGTGGCTGATGAGTTGGAGCGAGTTCACCAACTTGTCGGCGGCTTCTTTGCCCGCTTTGAGTTTGAACGACAATACGCCACCAAAACCGCGCGTGAGGTATTTTTTGGCCAATTCGTGGTATTGACTGCTGGCCAAGCCGGGGTAGTTTACGTAGTCCACGGCAGGGTGCGCTTCGAGCCACTGCGCAAGGGCGAGGGCGTTTTCGCAGGTACGTTCTACGCGCAGTGAGAGGGTTTCTAACCCTTGCAGCAACATAAACGCATTGAAGGGGCTTTGACAAGGACCCCAATCGCGCAAGCCTTCTACACGGGCGCGGATGATGAACTGAATGTTGCCAAAGGGACCATTTTTACCAAAAACGTCGTTCAATACCAAGCCATGATAGCTGGGCGAAGGGTCGGTAAATTGGGGATATTTGCCATTGCCCCAGTCAAAAGTACCCGCGTCCACAATCACGCCACCCATGCTGGTACCGTGGCCACCTATCCATTTGGTAGCCGACTCTACCACCACGTGCGCCCCCCACTTGATGGGTTGGCACAGTGCGCCGCCCGCGCCGAAAGTATTATCTACAATGATGGGCAAGTCGTACTTGGCCGCCAATGCCGCAAACGCCTCAAAATCGGGTACGTTGAAGCCTGGGTTGCCGATGGTTTCGAGGTAAATGGCC
>JALOLW010000245.1 GCA_025455795.1 Spirosomataceae bacterium | reverse complement strand
AAGTTCAAAATCAGTGATTTAGAGCGCGTTGTTGCCAATGCTAACCACTCTCCTATTCTCACTACCGAAAAAGATTTTGTTAAAATAAAGCCGTTGTTAGCGCAGTTGCAAGGTATAACTTCTGCTTTCTATTATTGGCCGATTGAAGTTCGTTTTTGGGACACGGCGTTTGATACTTTTTTACAAACTCGCTTGTCAGCGCACCAATGACACGATGCCCCGCTTGACAAAACGACGGCCTACTTTGTCAATGAGTTGAATTCGGTAAAAATACGGCCCTACGGGTGCGGGCGCACCGTCAATGTTGCCATTCCAGTGGATTACACTGGGAGAATTTTGAAAAACCACTTTACCCCAACGGTCAAAAACCAGCATTTCGGGGGCGGTGACATTTTCACTTTTGATTTCAAAAACATCATTGATGCCATCGCCGTTGGGCGTGAATGCTTCCGCCACATAGACATTGCTGATAGAAGTACACAAGGCAATGGGTGGGTCGGCGCAGTAGGTATTGGAAAGCACCGTACCACCGTTGGTTTCGATGGTGAGCCGATAGCAGCTTTTACGGCCACAGGGGGCTTCTTTATCCAATCTAAACAAATCGGTTTTGCCAGGTGTCCACCAAGTGCGTCCGTCGCGCGTGACGCTCGATTGCTTTACATCGGTCAAATACAAATACGGAGTAATCACAATGGTGTTGGCTTCGTCTTCGGGAATCACCCGCACAAAAGCCGTGCAAATGGTGTTGGATTCTTGTTCCGACAAGCACACGTCAAGCGGCTTGAGTTTGTAGCAATAAAGGCGGTTGGTATCTACCAGCACTTTCACTTTTTCGGTGGCGTTGGTGAGGGTTTTGCCAGTCGTCTGAAACGCCCCACCCCCGTCTTGTCGAAACAACTCCAAAGGTATCGCATTGGGGTTTTCGATGGTCAGTTCGGCGGTGATGGGGTCTATGATTTCAAGTTTTGAAATGGTGGCAGGGCGGGCATTGGCTTCAAAAGCAATCGTTTTTTTGCTACGGCCCCCGCAACCTCCTACGCGATGCAAGCCTCTGACTATGACTGTTCGGGGAGTCATGTCTCGGTACTGATAGTTGTAGGAAGTCGTGAGCCGATTGAGTATCGCGGCGTTGCCATCGCCCCATTCGACCACGTATTCATCGTAGCGGTTGTTGGGGTGGGTTGGAAGGCCCAGTCGGACTTTGCCATTTCCACAGTGCGCCAGTTGAAAGAACGGTGGCAGGGTATCTTGCACCGTGACAGTCAAACAAGTGCGCTGCGGGCGTCCGTCGCTTCCCTCCGATAGCTGCATCACGGTATAGATACCTACTTTTGAGAAAGTAAAAGCACTGTCTTTGGCCGACATATAGGTGGTAGGACTGCCGCCCTTGTACTCAAAAATGTAGCGAATGTTGCTCGAACCCGTTTGGGTGTTTTGGGCCACAACACGCAGTGGCACGCAGCCTGCCGTGGCGCTGAGTTTCATCGCACCCGTGGTCACACCAACTACATTAGAACACTGATTATCAACTATTTGCGCAAACGTTTGGAATGAAAAAAGTGCAGACAATAGTACCCCAACGTGCCGTTTTTGAAGAACAAAAAAAAGCGGACGCGCCCACGAAGCAATCAAGAAAGGCTGTAAAAAAAAGTGCATTGGTTTGCCTTATTTTTTGTAAAGATAACTAAAAAAACGCGAAAAAATTGCTCAAATCGCATTATTTAGCACATCTTTTATCTCACGCCACTTATCTTTCCGAAAAACAAGACACTGCTCAAATTCAATCGAAGCGTCGTCGAGCGGGCGATTGACAATCCCCACCACGGTAGAAGTTTCAAAAAAAGATGGCACAAACGCAATGCCTCTGCCGAGAGCCACCAACTGCGCCATGACCTCCAACGACGACACTTCTTGCACAATATTGGGGCGACGATTGAAGCCTGCTTGCAAACAAAGGCGTTCTATTTCTTCAAAAATTGGATGAACGGCCGCATCTATCTCAATCCATTTTTCGTGACGGAGCGTTGAGAGGGTTAGTTTGTCAAGCGCGGCCAACGGATGATGCTGTGGCAATATAACTGTCAATCGGCTCTTTTTCAACACAATAGCCTCCAACTTGTCATTTTTGAGGGGTAACACCGAAATCCCTACGTCAATGGTTTCGTCGAGTACTGCCTCCTGCACGCTCAGGTGCGTGGGGAGTTCTGCCATCTTGATGTCCCAACCCGAGAGATGCTCGGCAAACAACGCGAGCGTGTCCATGATGCGTCGCCCTACCAACATGCGGTACGTGCCGAGGTTGAGGGTGCGGCGTTGGGTAACCGCATTTTTGGCGTTTTCTTTGGCTTTGTCGCAAAGTTGCAGGATTTTTTTGGCGTCTTTGAGGAGTACCTGCCCCGCCTCGGTAAGCACGACTTTGCGATATACCTGACGCTGTATTTTGACAAACAACTCCACACCCAACTCGTTCTCCAATAGTTTAATTTGCTGACTCAGTGCGGGTTGCGACACAAACATCCGCCGCGAAGCCGACACAAACTGACCGTCTTCGGCTACGGCCACAAAATACTTGAGTTGGCGGAGTTCCATGAACAATGGGTGAATTTGTGAGTGAGCGAATTAGTGATTGAGTGATTGGTGGGATGCCAAGATACGATTCAAATCTTCGAGCGTGTCCACGCAATGACTTTCGTACTGCGTCAAGGCCATTTTGATTTTGAAACCGTGCTGCAACCACCGCAACTGTTCGAGCGATTCGGCTTTTTCTAAATCCGAAACAGGCAGTTGGGTGAGTTTTTCCAAAATATCGGCACGGTAAGCGTACATACCCACTTGGCGATAGTAAGTATGGCGCAAGTGCCATTGGTCTTGGGGAAAGCCTTTGAGGTATGGAATCACCGAGCGGCTAAAATAAATCGCCTCAAAGTCTTGATTGACAATCACTTTGGCTTCACCTATATCCCACAGGGCCTCTGCCGACGACACGGGTATCATCTGCGAAGCAATCTCTACCGAGCCGTCCAATATCGCCCCCAATTCATCTATTTGTTGGGGCGCTACAAAGGGTTCATCACCTTGGATGTTGATGATATAGTGGTTAGAGGTTAGCGGTTGGGGGTTTACCGTTACATTAGATTCAACCGTAAACTCCAAACCTTCAACCTTAAACTCTGAATACGCCTCCCAGCACCTATCCGTGCCGCTGGGGTGGTCGGAGTGGGTCATCACGGCTTCGCCTCCAAAAGCTTGGACGTGCTGGAAAATGCGCTCGTCGTCGGTAGCTACAATCACTTTGGAAAGACAGCGGGCTTGGGTAGCTTGTTCATAGACGCGCTGAATCATGCTTTTGCCTTTAATATCTATGAGCGGTTTGCCAGGAAAGCGCGTAGAGCCGTAGCGGGCGGGGATGATACCGAGAATCATACTATCAAAATTTTGCCCAAAAGTAACGCTTTTTGGTATTGTTCGCCCCATTTACAATCTTTTACATCGCTTTTACCACTTTCCGTAGGTCCGTTTGTAGCTTTGTCCAAACAAAAAATCACCTATACTATACCATGAACAAATACTTTCCGCAGACCCCTGTGTTGGCGTTACTGGCAACACTGCTTTTCAATGCTTCGTGCAACGGCCAAGTACAATCAACTTTTGTTACAAAACCAAGCCCAACCATCATCAAAAATTTTAAATCAGCGGCTTTGGCACCTGATTTTGACACTACCTTGGTCAGCCAATATATCCGAAGCATTTTTCAGGACTCCAAAGGCAATCTATGGTTTGGTACTATCGCCGAGGGCGTGGTGAGATACGATGAGAAAACTTTGACCTATTTTTCAAATCCTGATGGCTTTGTGCAACAAACGGTCTATGCTATCAACGAAGACAAACAGGGCAATATGTGGTTTGGTACGGACGAAGGAGTTTATAAGTATAACGGCAAAGAGTTCAGAAAATTTAACCAAAAAGATGGACTGAACCATTTGGATATCACCCGAAAGGGTATCTTGGTAGATAAATCAGGGGCTATTTGGGTAGGTACGCACGGCGGCCTGTACAAATACGACCCTGTATCCGAAGCCACGGGCTTTCCGAGTTTTGCAATGCCCCCAGATTTTCCCAAAATGAATGTGGCGGGCATGATGCAAGACCGAATTGGACATATTTGGATTGTTACGTCTGACAAGGGCGTGTTTTGTTATGATGGAAAAAAGCTCACTCATATCACCGACAAAGTAGGCTTTGGTGACAACTACGCGGGCGGCTTGGCACAAGACAAAGCTGGCAATCTATGGTTTACCATGAAAAATGGAATATGTAAATACGACGGTAAAATCTTCACCGAATACACCGCCAAAGACGGCTTGGGTGGTACAGAATTTTGGGGACTCATTATCGAAAAATCAGGTATCATTTGGGTCACAGCCCGTGGTGCTACTACCCGTTTTGACCCTTCTATTCCTCTGCCAAACCCCAAAGCGTTTACAATCTTTACTCCCGCCGATGGACTCAATTGCTGCGTACAGAGCATGTTTCAAGACCAATCGGGGCGTATGTGGTGGGGAGCAGGGCAAGGACTTTATCGTTTTGATGGCCGTCAGTTTTATCAAGTAAAAAAGAAAGGGCCTTGGTAGTTGCAATTTTAACCTACGTTCTTCAAAAACTATTCGTGCGCAACTCCCAAAAATCCCCTAAAAACGCTACTTTTGCGGCACATTATCGTTGATTGTTGTTAATTAATGGTCAATTGCTCTTTATAGCATTTACGTAGCTAACTGATACACCCACAACGGATAACCGATACACTGATAACAAATGGAGTACAAACACCGCGAGATTGAGCAAAAATGGCAACAGTTCTGGGAGCAAAACCAAACGTTCAAAGTAGAAATTGACCACAGCCGACCCAAGTATTATGTGTTGGATATGTTTCCGTACCCTTCGGGTGCGGGGCTGCACGTAGGCCACCCACTGGGCTACATCGCGTCTGACATCGTGTCGCGTTACAAACGACTCAAAGGCTTCAACGTACTCCACCCCATGGGCTTCGATAGCTTTGGCCTCCCCGCCGAGCAATACGCTATTCAAACAGGCCAACACCCTGCTATCACGACCGAAGAAAACATAAAAACTTTCATCGGACAACTCAAAAATATAGGTTTTAGCTACGATTGGAGCCGCGAAGTCCGTACTTCTGACCCCAACTATTACAAGTGGACACAGTGGATTTTTATGCAGCTTTTCAACCACTACTACGACCGCGACGCTGACAAGGCTTTGCCCGTGAGTGAGTTGATAGAAAAATTCAGCCAAGGAGGAGCCGCCACCGTCAATGCCGTCTGCGACGAAGACACGCTCGATTTTACCGCCAACGAGTGGAACGCCATGAATGAAGAGCAGCAACAATTGTTGCTGTTGAAATACCGACTCACGTTTCCCGAAGAAAGCTACGTCAACTGGTGTCCGGGGCTGGGGACGGTACTCTCCAACGATGAAGTGAAAGACGGCGTATCGGAGCGCGGGGGCTTTCCTGTGGAGCGCAAACTGATGAAACAGTGGTCCATGCGAATCACAGCCTACGCCGACCGCCTGCTCGCAGGATTGGATACGGTAGATTGGCCCGAACCCCTCAAAGAACAACAACGCAACTGGATAGGTAAGAGCGTTGGGGCGAGCGTGCGCTTTCACCTCAGTCCCTCCCCCTCTGGGAGTTGGGGGGCTAATGAGGTTATCGAGGTTTTCACCACCCGCGTTGATACCATTTATGGCGTAAGTTTTATGGTACTTGCCCCTGAGCATGAGTTGGTGGCGACGCTGACTACGCCCGAACAAAAAACCGAGGTAGAAGCCTACCAAAAATGGGCGGCCAGCCGCAGCGAAGTAGAACGCATGGCCGAAAAGAAAGTATCGGGCGCATTTACGGGTAGCTACTGCATCAATCCTTTCAACGACGAGAAAGTACCGATTTACATTGCCGACTACGTGTTGGCGGGTTACGGCACGGGCGCGGTGATGGGTGTACCCTCGGGCGACCAGCGCGACTGGCTCTTTGCCACGCACTTTGGCTTGCCTATTGTCCCTATTTTGGACGCTCAAAAAGACATTGACCAGCAAGCCGACAACACCAAAGAAGGCCGCTACATCAATTCGGGTATAATCAATGGCATGACCTACAAAGAGGCGACCGAAACGCTCATCAAGTGGCTCGAAGAACGTAAATTGGGGAAAGGCAAAATACAATATCGCCTGCGTAATGCGGTTTTTAGCCGTCAGCGGTACTGGGGCGAACCTGTGCCAGCGTATTTCAAGGGCGACGTGCCGTACCTGATTGACGAACAAGACCTGCCGCTCGAATTGCCCAAAATAGACAAATACCTCCCCACCGAAACGGGCGAACCACCCCTGGGAAGAGCGGAAGGGTGGGAATTTGAAAAGAGTACCATTCCTGGCTGGGCGGGGTCTTCTTGGTACTGGTACCGCTACATGGA
>JALOLW010000244.1 GCA_025455795.1 Spirosomataceae bacterium | reverse complement strand
CACCGACCGCGATGGAGACGAACTGCGCTATTCGTTGGTTACACCTATGAGTATCTATGGAAATGACATCAGATTTCCAGTACAATCAGGAGGAAGACCTGTTATTTATTCTGAATTTGTAGAATGGGCACCAGGTTATAGCACGGATAACGCTATCCCAGGTAGCCCGCCACTGCGAATAGACCCTAAGTTTGGGGAGTTGTCGGTCAAAGCTTCACAGGTAGGCTTGTTTGCTTTTACAGTGCTGGTAGAGGAGTATCGCAACGGAGAGCGTATTGGGGCCGCAAGGCGAGATTATCAATTGTTTGTTTTTGATTGTCCGCCCATCACTCCCCCCGACCCCACCATCACCATCAACGACCAACCCGCCACCGAGGTCACGGCCTGTCAGGGGGGTATAATAGTGCTTAAGGCCACCGTCAATAGCAACTGGGGCTACCAATGGAAACGTAATGGCGATAACCTAGAAGGGGCTACTTCACCAACTCTCAATGTTACCGAAGGCGGAACGTATCAGTTGGTCACTTATTTGGAAGATCGCTGTTCCAAAACTCGTCGGTCGCGCAAGGTGAAAATAGATTTTACTACCTCCAACTTCAAGCTCAAAGCCAACGGTCGGCCTCGTATCTGCGCCACAGGCGGTGGCAACTTCACGCTCGAAAGCCCCGCCAATGCCAACTACACCTACGAGTGGTACTTAGATGGCCAACGGCTATCGGCGGCGCAAGCCCTGCTCACGCCTACCCAAGCAGGGCGGTACTGGGCAACGGTGCGCGACGCGAGCAAAGGTTGTTCGTCGCGATCCGATACAGTACAAGTGCAGCGCGTAACGCCCGCCAATATCAGCCTCAGCAGCAGTGAGGGCTTGCAACTGTGCGTGGGCATTACCACTACCCTGGGCATTGCCAACGGCGGAAGCCTCAAAACTTACCAATGGACCCGCAACGGGCAGGTGTTGCCCAACGAAAACAAGGCAAGTTTGGCAGTAAGTGAAGCAGGAGATTATAAAGTGGCGGCGACCGATACCAACGGCTGTAACCTCACAGCTGCCACAATCAACATCAAAGTAGTGAATAAAGTAATGGTGACGTTGGATTCGGTAAGGAATTTTTGCGGAACCAACTTTGCGGCTGTTCCGCTCATAGGCACACCCACAGGCGGCGTGTATGCAGGTAATGGCGTAGCCAATGGGCAGTTTGACCCCAAAGTGGCGGGAGTGGGTACGCACGAGGTAGTTTATAGTATCAAAGGCGCATTGGCTTGTCAGAATGGCGAAGCCAAGCGGACGGTCATCATCACGCCACCGCCCGTGCTTGATTTGGGCACTGACCGAGAGATTTTCAAGGGTAGCAGCGTGATACTCAATGGCGATTTGGGTGCGGGCTACCGCTATCAGTGGTCGCCTCCTACGGCATTGAGTCAACCTTTGGCGGGTAAAACCTCGGCCTCACCCGAAAGTACCACAACCTACACCTTGTTGGCCGCAGGCCCCGATGGTTGCCAAGCGTTAGATACCATCACAGTACGGGTCATCACCACGATTTATATTCCAGATGTATTTACACCCAACGGCGACGGGCAGAATGATGTGTGGGAGTTGCGGGGGTTGGAGAACTACCCCAATGTAGAAGTAACGGTTTGGAATCGTTGGGGCAATGTGGTGTTTTATGGCAAAGGAAGCAATCAGAAGCTATTCGACGGTAAAAACAACGATCTGGCCTTGCCCAATGGCGTTTATGCTTACTACATCAAAACCAACGCCGAGGGCAGCTATGTGTTTCGGGGAGCAGTGATGATAATGAGGTGAGCAATGTTTTTCCTACACACTCATCTAATTTTCGTTTTCGGTTCGTACTTTCAACAGTCTTTTGAGCCAGTTTTGTTTCTCAGACTCATCTTCTTTTTTCTGAATTTCGGTCAAATCGGTCGTTGTGGTCAAATCGGGCTGCCCCGCGTCTATCCAGCACGTCATCCAAAAATCACCCACCATTTTGACAGATGCTCGCATTTGTCGCTCTACTTGGGCGGCGAGCATTTGATGGTAGCGTTGCGAAAACTCCCTTGAATACGTTTTGAGTAACGTGCCATTTCTATCTTCGAGGGCGTATTTCTGTTCGGGTTTGAAGCGGGCAGTGAGTTCGCGCTCAAACCGAAGCACCGAATCCAGGGCGGCGTTGGCACCACGCACCGCTTGCCACGCCCGTCGGGCGGTTTTCTCTTCGTAAGTAGCTGCGCCCGTAAACATATCATACTCCTCCGCAAAAAGTTCGGGCAAACGCGACTCCCAAAAAGCGTGAATGCCCTCTTGGCCCGTGAGTTGTCCGTTGTAGTTGCGGGTCGTGTGCAGCGGTACGTTGGCATCGGCGATATAATGCCCCAAATCTGCCGCTACGCGCAAGATACGGCGGGTGTTACGCTCTCGAAACGCCTCCGTGAGTTGATATTTGTATTGCTGAATCGCCCACGGAACAATGCCGTTGAGGGCGAGGGTATCTTCAGTGTATTGCGCCACGGCATCGTTCCAAAACAGCGGCAATCTGTACAAGGCACTGTCGCCGTAGGCTTCGGCGTCAATATAGTGTCGAGGCGCCTCGCCCACCACGGCATAGCGACGTTTGTCGGGATTGACGGCATTTTCGGTCAGGTACTCGATGTGTTTTTTGAAAAAAGGCTGCATTTCGATAGGCAACGTAAACACCGCCAACCGATTAATACGTTGATGCGCCCAAAAACCCCAAGTTGGGTTTCCTGCACAGACATTTTGCATGATTAGACAGCCAAATATAATCCCAAATAGCCTAAACCATTTAAAATCAAACAAATATAAGCATTTATACTTGCCAAATATTATTTTGTTTATAGTCATTTTTGGTTTTCGTGAAAAGTTGATTTTTTAGTTTAAAAATGGGCCTTATAATAACTATTTCTTTGTTAATGATTTAAAATTGGGCTTCATAATTACTATAAAAGTGCGAATAAGTAACTTTTTTGCAATTATTGACCAAAATCAAAGGTACAGTCCATTTATCATTTTTTGGTCATTTGTTTAGTTCCCCTAATTTGATTTGGCAAAATAATGTTTTTGCAGAATTGATGCAATTATTTATTGAAAATGTGCAATTTTTTCATTTTCTTCCGTTATCTTTGCAGCGTATTCCAACAATCAGATTTCAACTTTACAAAATATTAGTCAAATCAAGGTCATGGACAAGAAAAAAATCATCGGATATTTCAAACCTATTTTTGGATTGTGTGTATTTATGCTCATCATTTACGGGGCCTACACGCCAA
The DNA here is from genome assembly GCA_025455795.1 of Spirosomataceae bacterium. GTDB lineage: Bacteria > Bacteroidota > Bacteroidia > Cytophagales > Spirosomataceae > Runella. Next base: position 3,206 of record JALOLW010000244.1, on the reverse strand, counting down.
GTCAAAATGCAGAGATTCAGAAAATAGTGTGTATCAAATTCAAAGAGGGCGTTTCGACTACTGATAAAGAGCAGTATATGCTTGAATTTGCGAAACTCCGCCGCGAAATCCCACAAATGGTGGCTTACACCGCAGGAAAAACGTTGAGTGTCACGGGTAAACCTGACTTTGACGCCATGCACTACCTCACATTCCGTACAGAAGACGACATCGTGACTTTTCAGAATCACCCCAAGTATAAGGCATTTGTAAAAAACCACCAAGCACTCTGGGAAAAGGAACTTGTGGTAGATGCCAATATTCAGAAATAGACTTTTCTCAACAAACCCCCAAGCAGAGCCTAAAAAAATAAAGCTCTGCTTGTTTTTTTAGTTAAACTATCGTACTTTTGCGGCTCATTTTAAGAAATTTACACGTCTATTCAAGATAAACCAACACAATGGCAAATCACAAATCAGCATTGAAAAGAATCAGAGCCAACGAGACAAAGCGCCTGAGAAACCGTTATCAACACAAAACCGCTCGTACTATGGTGCGCAAACTGCGCGATACCAAAGACCAAGTGGTAGCATCAGAATTGTACAAAGTAGTGTCTTCGATGTTGGACAGACTCGCAAAAAAGAATGTCATCCACAAAAATAAAGCAGGCAACCTCAAGTCTAAGCTCGCCAAGCACGTAAACCGTTTGGCAGTAGCAACTGCTTAAAACATATACACTCATAAAAAAACCTTTGAAGCTCGTCTTTGAAGGTTTTTTTGTGTTTTATTATTTGGTTTTCACAAAATAATCTTCGTTTTTTGAGGTTATTGCAGTAACAAACAATGGTAATCATTTCAATTAACCAATTTTTATAATTTAAACATTTGACAATCACCCTAAAACATGAAAAAACTGAGTATTGCATTGGGAGCGATTTTAGTGAGCATGACAGTCGCTCACGCCCAAAAACCCACCATTGAGTTTAACGCCCGTGGTATTTTGACCCTCGCCGACGGCGACATGGCCGCCTCTGCTGCCGCCGATGGTAAATTGATGAAAGAAGCAGGCGTCAAAGATGCCTTGACTATTTATCCACTACCGATGAAATTGGGTGCCGAACTTGGCTCGTCGCCCGTGCCAAACTCCGCCCTCGGCTGGACCCGTAACGCCGCCGTCTCGGGTGATGGTCGCTATGCGTTTGTGATTGAGTCACGTGGTCAAACAACTGATAGTTTGAAAGTTGTCAAAAATTTGGCGACCGACCTCCCCGCAGGTAGCACGATGTACATTGTGGATATTTCTAACATGACCAAGCCCGCTGCCAAAAAAGCCCCCGTTGGCAAAAATCCGATGGCGTTGGATATGCTTGGCAACAATCTTTTGGTAACATCTGAAGAACCCGCCAAAGAACTACGGATGTTTGAAATCGGGGCGGGTGGCTTGCCTACGCGCAACGTACCCGTAGCCCTCAATCTCACAGGCACCCGCGCTACCGACGTATCGTGGCATCCAGAGGGTGAATTCATCGCTATCACGCTCGAAGAAGCCAAAGAAGTATGGCTCTACAAAGCCAAAAGAAACCCACAGGGCAAAATCGCCACGTTTGAGCCGTTTGGCACACCCGTCAAAATCGCGGGCAAGCCAGGCCCAGGTGCTTTTACTCCCGACGGTAGCTTGTTTGTATTGTCTGATTTGAAAGACGGGGCTGCTGCGAGCGAACTGACCACAATTCAGTTCAATACCACTGCCACTGACCCCAAAACTGCCGAACACAAAGTAGTAGGCCAAACAGCCGTAGGTGCCAATGCCGAGAGTTTTGCCATTAGCCCAGACGGTTCGATGATTGTAGCCGCCAACAAAAATAAATCAGCCCTGCCGTGGGAAGGCGACGTAAGCCGCGCTTCGTTGAGCCTTTTGACTTTGGCCAAAGATGGTAAAATCGCCAAAGTGGCTGATTATGAGATTGATGGTATCGCGCCTGAGAGTGTCGCCTTCGACAAAACAGGCGACAACGTAGCCGTATCGGTGTATGAATACTTCGATTATGGCCGTCGCAACGGTGGCGTGGAGTTTTTCAAAGTCAATAAGGGTGGCACAGCTTCGCTGAGTAAGCAAGCGGCCAAAATCAGCGCGCCCAAAGGCTGCTACACCGTCAAAATGATTCCGTAGGGATTATTTCATTCCAAACGTCATACTGCCCCACGTACTTTGCCAATCGGCACGGGGGTTTTCAGAAAGCCGCTGCATTGTCACTACACTGACCATGTAAGCGGCTTTCGCTTTTCGGGGCAGGTCAAAAGTGGCTTTGCCCTGCGCGTCAGATTGTTTGAGTTCCAGCTCGGTCTTGCCATTGACTCTGCGCCAGCAGCGTACCAAAGCATTTTTGAGGGGTTTGCCTTCAAACAAAAACTGACAGGCCAAAGGTTGGCCTTTGGGCAGCGAATACGGGTTTGTCAAAGGAATGATTTCGAGGGCCATGCCTGTGTTTTTGAGGGCGTTGGCATCAGAAGTTTCGCCGACTTGCACGAGGGTCTTGGCGCAACGGCGGTACAGTTCGCGGCCATTTTTCTGAGTTTCCCCATTTTTTTGGCGGTAACTGATGGCATTGGTCAAACCATCTTCTTTCAAATATTCCAAAAACTTCTTGGGTTCAAGTTCGATAAACGAACTGTTGGTTTCGAGGGCTACAATGTGCGTTCCAGCTTGGCCAACCGTGAGAGAGGGCGGTGTCACCAACGAATCATCTTGTTGGATTTTGGCCGTCAAATCGGTTTCTTCTTGGGTCGAAATATGCCTCAAACGCTCCACGCGGCGGCTTCCGCCGCCCCATCGTTCGCCCATGTAATCTTCGCCAACATTGATGGTAAAAGTCAGTTGCTCACCGACTTTGACAAAAAACTGAGTAGGATAAATCCAAAATTCGTGCGCCAAAGTCAGGCAAAAAGTGGCCGTCAGCAAAGCGACAGATAAGAGTGTTTTACGAAGCATTGGTTTTTGTGATTTTTAAGGTTGCTGCGACAAAAATAGCAAAAATTTACGCTTCCAATCGCGTTACGTTTGTACCTTGCGGTGGTATTCCAAAGGTAGGGACAGGGCATACCCTGTCCCTACCAACCCCAAAACAATAAGGTGCTCTGACAATTTTAGTGGATTTGCTATGAATTTGTAAAACATGGTCGAAACGCCTATTATTGCGATATGGAAAATCACAATCTTTACAGTGAAT
>JALOLW010000243.1 GCA_025455795.1 Spirosomataceae bacterium | reverse complement strand
AGAGGGACTATGTATTGCCCCCTTCTCCTGGCAGGACGGGGCCGCCCGCGCGGAAGGGATGGGGATGAGGTTAGCCACAAAAATTGTCAGAGTTCCATTAAACTTTCATAGAATATTCCCCACCAGAGATTTTACCGATACCTCCATGACCCTCACCAACACCAAAATGGGCGGCACTATCAATGTGTATCAGATGACAACATTGAAGAAGTTTTAGGCCAACTGACAAGTTTAGGATTGGTGCATACATGGGAGTCGGTGGGCAAAAATTAAGTGGTTTTTTGTTTCACCAATCATTTTGTACTTTTACCCGTCAAGGTAATTGGAAACACAATGACGCTGCGTAACAAAACTTATCAAGTACTTGAATTTTCAGCCCGGGGACGGCGCGGTTTAAGCCTCTATGTCAATGTATTTTTGGTATCGGTGATTATCATCAATTGCATCGCCATCATCCTGCATACCATCCCTGAGTTTAGGCATAATCGGCTCTACGAGGCTATTTTTCAAGATTTTGAAATTTTCTCGGTCATTGTTTTTACCATTGAGTATCTCTTGCGGGTGTGGTCGTGCGTCGAAAACCCCCGCTACCCAAGCGGCTGGCGCGGGCGCGCCAAATATATCTTTTCGTTTTGGGGCATTGTAGATTTCCTCGGTATTTTTCCGTTTTACTTCACGCTCCTTACTTCCGACTTTGGCTTCGTCCGTATTTTGCGGGTGTTTAGGCTGTTTCGCTTGTTTCGGGTGACACGCTACTCCCACGCGCTACAAATCATTCAAAATGTACTCACCGAAACCAAAGAAGAACTGCTGATTTGTCTTTCGTTTATCATTTTTACGCTGCTCATCTCGTCGAGTACGATGTACTATTTAGAGCACAATGCCCAACCCGACAAGTTCAGTAGCATTCCCGCGTCGCTTTGGTGGGGCGTGATTACGATGACTACCACGGGCTACGGCGATATGTACCCCGTCACTCCTGCGGGCAAGATTTTTGGGGGACTTGTCTTGATTTTGGGGATTGCGCTGTTTGCATTACCTACGGGTATTATTGCGTCGGGTTTTATGGAACAAATCCGTCGGAGCAAAGAGCGACATTACACCCGATGCCCACATTGCGAAGAGTTGATAGATTTGCGCCGGCTACCGCATGTTCACAAACCCGATAAACCCACCTAACTCCTCCCCTCTTGGGGAAGACCTGACCATAAAAACGAATGCGTATCGGATTTGATGCCAAAAGGGCTTTCAACAACCGCACAGGCTTGGGCAATTACAGCCGATTTGTGCTGAATGCTTTGCGTAACTTCGCGCCAAAGCACGAGTATTATGCCTATACCCCCAAAGTCAAAAACGACCTTTTTGATTTTCCCAACCCTCAAACGCCTCCATTCACCAATGGTCTTTTGGGTGCGTGGTGGCGTAGTTATGGCATCGCCAAAGATTTGAAGCGCGACAAAATCCAGCTTTTTCACGGGTTGAGCAACGAACTGCCCCACAGTCTCGCCAAAACGGGCATCCAATCGGTGGTGACAATTCACGATTTGATTTTTTTGCGCTACCCCGAACTTTATCCAGCGATTGACCGATTTTTTTACCAACAAAAATTCAAACGTGCCTGCCGTGAGGCCGACATAGTGGTAGCCGTCAGTCAGCAAACCAAGCGCGACATCATTGATTTTTATGACACCGACCCCAGCAAAATCAAAGTAGTGTATCAAGATTGTCACGAGGTGTTTAGCTCACCGCGCGGCGTACCGTCCCTGCCCCTCTCCATGACGGAGAGGGGTGAAGGGACGGTACGCCGCGCGGTGAGGTGGGATTACATCTTGAGCGTAGGTACGATTGAGCCGCGCAAAAACCAACTGAGTTTGGTGAGGGCTTTTGCCCAAGCAGCGTTGGAAGAGGCAAGGCTGGTGTTGATTGGCAGCAAAACCCAATATCAACTTGAAATAGAGGCGTTTATTGCCCAAAATCACCTTCAAGATAAAGTACTCATTCTCAACCACGTGCCTTTTGCCGACTTGCCTGCGTGGTACCGTGGGGCGCGGGTGTTTGGGTACGTGTCGGTGTTTGAGGGCTTCGGAATCCCGATTGTGGAGGCACTGCACAGCGGCGTGCCGGTATTGGCTGCCACGGGGTCGTGTTTGGAAGAAGCGGGTGGAGGCGGAGCGGTGTACTGTGCGCCGCAAGACATAGACGATATGACCAAAAAACTCAAACAACTGTGGAACAGCGAAGCGCTGCGCCAAAAACTGATTAGAGAAGGGCAAAGCCACGTGGCACAGTTTGCCGCCCCCAAAATCGCCACCGACTTGATGGATATTTATTCGCGCCTTTTGTCGCGCTAATCTGACTTCAACATGCACTTACCCGTCGCTTTTACCGCCGAACTTCAAGCCCAATTGGGTAGTCAATACACTGATTTTGAGGCCGCTCTCTCGTACCTCCCCCCCGTAAGTATCCGCTACAATCCCGCTAAGGTGTCAGCATCAAGCCGATTGCAAATCGGCAAATCTTCTCCCCTTCTCCTTGCCAAGGAGAAGGGGCTGGGGGATGAGGTTCTCTGGCACGACCACGCCTTTTACTTATCCACTCGCCCCGTCTTTACCCTCGACCCACTCTTCCACGCGGGTGCGTACTACGTGCAGGAGGCTTCTTCGATGTTGGTGGCTCATGCGCTCGCGCAAGTGGCAGACTTATCCAAACCATTGAGGGTGTTGGACTTGTGTGCTGCACCGGGCGGCAAAACTACTTTGTTGGCGTCGCGTTTACATCCTGATAGCCTTTTGGTAGCCAACGAGGTCATCAAGAGTCGCGTCGTGATTTTGAAAGAAAACGTGCAAAAATGGGGACATCCCAACGTTCATATCTGTCACCACGATCCCGAAGATTTGGGGCGTTTGGAGGCATTTTTCGACGTAATTTTGATAGATGCGCCCTGTTCGGGCGAGGGGCTTTTTCGCAAAGACCCCGCTGCCATCAACGAGTGGTCGCCTGACAATGTGCAGCTTTGTTCGGCGCGTCAAAAACGAATTTTGGAAGCGGCTTTGCCGTTGCTCGCACCCAAAGGCACGTTGCTTTACTGCACTTGTACCTACAACGACACCGAAAATCAACGTAGCTTAGACGCGCTGACTGCAGATGCTGATTTTGAAGAACAAAAAATCAAGCTGCCCGAATCATGGGGCGTTACGCCCAAGGCCGTTGGCTATCAGTGCTACCCGCATCGGGTGCGCGGCGAAGGGTTTTTCTTTTCGGTTTTTCGGAAAAAGAACGTTCCCCGTGCGGCTCAACGTTACGACAGCCTGCCCAAAAAAGGCAAAGAAGAAGGCTTTAAATCTTGCAAACGCCTACACGCAAAACAAACCGCCGAAGTGGCGCGGTGGTTGGAAAAACCCGATGATTTTCATTTTTTTATCAAACCCAACGGCGAAGTATTGGCTTTTTTGGATAGTCAATTGGACGACATTCGGATTCTCGACAACCTGCTCTTTGCCAAAGGTTTAGGACTGGAAATGGGCGAGTTCAAAGGCAATGATTTTATTCCCTCACACGCGCTGGCGTTGAGTACTGCACTGTCTTCACAAATCCCAACTTTGGAATTGACCGAAGGCGAGGCGTTGCAGTTTTTGAAAAAAGAGAATCTCTTGCTCGACGCGCCCAAAGGTTGGTTGTTGGTGACTTATCAGGAGTTGGGATTGGGGTGGGTCAAAGGACTCGGCAACCGTCTCAACAACTATTTGCCCAAGGACTGGCGCATCCGCATGGAACTACCAGAGTAGGCACTCTATTTTTCCAATGATTTAGCATTTCTTGGGTTTTGCCTAGTATCTTTGTTGTCTAATTTTTCAAACCAATGGCGTACCGTAATTTCGACTGGCTAAAAATTGAACGTGATTTTGGGATTTTACCCAAATACCAAGCGTTGTTTGGGCCTGTGGATTCGGTCAAGCCCAGTGAGCGATTGGTAGAAGAATTGGCCGATACGTCGGACATGGCTCTGACGACCGAAAAGCTACTTTCAGAAGCATTGGTTTTTCCAATTTTACAAGAGATCAGGCTCAAAAACCGCGATTACGTCCGCCTTTTCTCGGGCGAAACGCTCAAAGCAGACATCAAGCGGGGGCTCAATGGTGAATGTGATTTCATTTTGACTAAATCCCCCCAAATCGCCCTCACAAGTCCTATCATTAGCCTTACCGAAGCCAAAAATGGTGAGGTGAGCGATTTGGATTCACTGGCCCAAACAACTGCTCAGATGATAGGGGCGCGGGTTTTCAATCAAAAGAATAATTCTCACGAAATCATTCACGGGGCGTGTACTTCGGGAAGAGAGTGGCTTTTTTTGCGTTTAGAAAAAAATCACGCGCTCATTGATACTCGCCGCTATTCACTTCAAAACCTGCCCGAACTACTCGGTGTATTGCAGTACATTATTGATTTTTATGAGTAAACCTGTCCTCCTCTATCTCTGCATCAACGACGGCTCCGACACCCGTATCAACAAAGAAATCAAGACTTTAGCGCCGCATTTCGACATTGTTTATCTCGGTATCGGGCGCGACGAATCGCAGTCTTTTGTCAAGCCACTTTGTACGGAGTTTCACTTGGTCCAAGGCCACCACAAGTCGTTGGGTACTTTGGCGCGTTACTTCCTCACTTTTTTAAAATGCTATTACTCAAAGCAATACGCCAGCATTCACGTCATCAACGAGCAGTTGTTGATGTTATTTTTGCCCTTTTTGTGGAACAACCGCCAGCGCGTCGTGGCCGACATCTTCGATTCGATTTTTCTGCGGTCGAGCAATCGGTGGGTGCTGTCGTTGCAAGGGATTTTGTACCGCTTACCCAAACACATCATCGTCACCGACGACAACCGCAGGATGCTCGTGCCATCAAAATTTTTGGACAAAACCATTGTGGTCGAAAACTACCCCTACGCTTTCAACGACCTCCAACCCAAAGCCGCCGCCAACGACGAACTGCTGATACTTTACAGCGGGTCGTTGGGGGTGACGCGCGGCACGGTACTGTTGGCCGATTTGGTCAAATTCTCGCCCAAAGTGAAAATTTGGATGGTAGGCTGGGTCTATGACGAGCCGACCCAACGGCTGAGTGAGCATCCACAGGTAACGTTTTGGGGTGTAAAAACCCAACAAGAAACGATGCGGTTGGCGTCGGCATGTGACTATATTTTGTCGGTGTATGAGCCTATCAACGACAACAACCTCAACGCCAGCCCCAACAAAATCTATGACGCCATCCAAGCCCAAACGCCCGTGATTATCAACGCCGAGGTGAAAGTGTCAAATTTTGTGGAGGCCAACGGTTTGGGCGTAGTTTTGGCTACTTTTTACCCAGAAGTTACCCAACCTTTGCTGGACTTGCTGTTGTCCAAAAAGCATGACAATCAGTTTGATACAACCATTGCCCGCGCTTACACTTGGGAGGCGATTGAGGCCAAGCTGGTCAAGGCGCACAAGTCAGGTGGGTTTGCGTGAGTATTTATCAGCGTTCCCAAAAAAACGGCGGCTCAATGTCCAACATTTTATGCGTAAATCGTTCTCGTTTTTGACTTTTGCTGGTTTAAACATCTTTCAAAATGCCATACATCAGCATCAACAACGTCAATTACTTTTACCAAGTATATGGCGACGGCCCACAAACTATCGTCTTCTCTCACGGGTTGCTTTGGAGTGGTCAGATGTTTCACAAACAAGTAGCTCATTTTAAGGACCATTACCGCATCATTACGTATGACCACCGTGGGCAAGGCCAAACCGATATTGCACCCGACGGATACGATATGGATACCCTTTATCAGGATGCGGTACAATTGATTGAACGATTAGCTACGGGTCCCGTGATATTTGGGGGCCTTTCGATGGGGGGATTTGTAGGAATGCGTTTGGCCGCTCGAAGACCCGACTTAGTCTCCAAACTTATCCTTATGGAGACAACCGCCGACCCCGAACCCGAGCAAAATCGCCCGCGTTACCGATTTCTCAACACCGTAGTGAAATGGTTGGGCGTTGCTTTTGTTGTAAAGCCCGTGATGAAAATCATGTTTGGACAAAAGTTTTTGAACGATCCCGCACGCGCCGATGAACGCCAATACTGGATAGAACAACTAAAAACCAATCGCCCCAAAGGTATTACCAGAGCGGTTGATGGTGTCATAGACCGAAAGGGGATTGCGGACGAACTCCACAAAGTAGTTTGTCCAACGTTGATTTTGGTAGGTGATCAAGACGTAGCTACTGTACCAGAAAAATCTCAGAAAATCAAATCGCTCATTCCCCACGCGCATTTAGAAATCATTGCGGGAGGCGGTCATACGGCCTCCATTGAAGAGGCTGAAGTCTATAACTTCGCCATTGAACGTTTTTTGGAAAGCAACCACTAACGATGGCTGATAAGTAGTATTGAGAAAATAGTATTGTGTATTGAGAACTAAACTACCATCGGCTGTAAGACCGATGGGTTTGATTTCGGCTGAAGCCGACTAAAGAAAAATTCAAAGGATAAATATTTCAGTTTATTCTTTTG
>JALOLW010000242.1 GCA_025455795.1 Spirosomataceae bacterium | reverse complement strand
CTTGAAAGTGAAAAAAAGGCGTTTGGAACATATCCATCAAGCCTTTGGCGACCATAAAATCTGTTTTGACAGACAGTGTAATTCCTTCGACTATACCAGAAAGTTTTTTGTCAAAAAAAGTAACAATTCTCCCGCTGTCTGTGAGCTTGCCAAGTATCAAAATCAGACTAATAAACTTCATTTTTAAGTCTTCCTCGCTCCAACCATTGATACCCGCCACACCTTTGGCGTAAGTTTCATCGAAGATATATTGCTCGTAAGTCGTAAAAGGAGGTGCTTCTACCGATTGCCATTCTATCATCAAAGGGGAAGGGTCATTGAACAGTTTTTTGGTTAGCCCAAAAGTCAAGACAAGTTCGCCTTCTTTCCATTCTTTGTGCTTTGCCATTTTTTCTATTTTTGTTCAAAATTAAGACTTCTATCAGCACAAACTATCCTTCCGCTTTTTTAGTCAAAAACTTTGCTTTGACAAACTGCCAGACCATCGGCAAAACTGAAAGGCCAATGATGCCAAAAATCACCAACTCAAAGTTTTTCTTCACGATGGGCATATTGCCAAAAAAGTAGCCCAGCATGGTGAGCGAAGGTACCCACAAAAACGCTCCAATGACGCAGAAAACGATGTAACGAGAATAATTCATGCTCCCTGCCCCCGCCACAAACGGCGCGATAGTGCGTACAATCGGAATAAAACGCGCCATGATGACGGTTTTGCCGCCGTGTTTGGTGTAAAATTCCTCGGTTTGTTCCAAATATTCACGCTTAAAAAACAGGATTCGTTCTCGTTTTTTGATGGTATCGCCCAGAAACCTGCCGACGAAATAATTGACATTATCGCCCAACAAAGCCGCTACTATCAACAGCGGAATCACAATCCAAGGGTCCAATGCGCCCGTAGATGCGGCCAACGCACCCGTGGCAAACAGCAGCGAGTCGCCAGGCAGTAGCGGCATGACAACGAGGCCCGTTTCGGTAAAAACAATCAAGAATAAAATCAAATAAGTAAGCGTGCCGTACTCGTTGATGATGTCGGCGAGGTGCTTGTCGAGGTGAAGAAAAAAATCTAAAATTTGGGTGATGATTTCCATTTGTGTGGTGGGTTATTTTGACAATTTCCAGCGTTTGCGGGTTTTATCGTTGAGAAAATGACCGAATGTATCGCCACGGAGGCCCAAACGGATGGTTTCGAGGGGGATGATTTCGTGCGGGGCGATGTTGCCGAGGTTTACGTTGGCCCCCAGTAGTTTGACAAACCACACTTGTTGGGCTTTTTGGGGAGCTTCCCAGATGATGTCTTTGAACGGCACCTGCGTCAAAATCTCCTCGACCAATCCTTGACGAACTTCACCGCTCGACCGAAACAAGCCCACATTGCCAGCCTCGCGGGCCTCACCGATGACTTTCCACGCACCCGCTTCGAGTTCGGCTTTCATCAACGCGATCCACTTGTAAGGCGCGATGATTTTGGTCTCGTCTTTGGAACCTACTTCCGACAGTACCCGCACCTGCTGCGCGAGGATGCGGATGTAGTCGCACTTGATTTCTTCGGGCATATCTACCGAGCCATCAGATACTTCGGCGTATTCGAGGCCATAAGTGTCAATAAGTCGCTGATAATCTTCAAATTGATTGCGAACTACGAAGGCTTCAAACAGCGTGCCGCCGAAGTAAACGGGTATTTTGGCACTTTTATAGACGGCGAGTTTTTCTTTGAGATTAGGCGTGACAAACGACGTGGCCCAGCCCAGTTTGACGATGTCAATGTGAGGAGCGGCAGAGTCAATCATGTCTTCTACTTGACGGATACTCAGCCCCTTGTCCATGACCATCGTGAGGCCGTATTCTCTTGATTTAGTAGTGCGTTCGGGAACTTGAGAATAACGGAATAACGAATAACGAATAACGAATAACGAATAACGGAATAACGAATAACGGATAACGGATAACGGATAACGAATAACGGATAACGGATAACAGATAATGGACCGCGCGGGCGGCCCCGAACAAAAATCAGGCGCAAAATTAGCGATTCAGCCCCAAATGTCCTATTGAATCGGCTAAAACTCAAAAAATAAGGGGCTATGGATGTCGCTTCCATAACCCCTTATTGTATTTCATTTTCTTCAAATTTTAGCCCACCGAGCCTTCCAAGCTGATTTCGAGGAGCTTTTGGGCTTCTACCGCAAACTCCATCGGCAGTTGGTTGAGGACCTCTTTGGCGTAGCCATTGACGATAAGCGCCACCGCCTGTTCGGTAGGAATACCGCGCTGATTGCAGTAAAACAACTGGTCTTCGCCGATTTTGGAAGTTGTAGCCTCGTGTTCTACCGTCGCGCTGGTGTTATTGACTTCGATATAAGGAAACGTATGCGCCCCGCAAGTATCACCGAGGAGGAGCGAGTCGCATTGCGAAAAATTACGGGCGTTTTGAGCGCGTTTGAATACCTGCACCAATCCACGATAAGAATTCTGACTCTTTCCCGCCGAGATGCCTTTTGATACGATGCGGCTTTTGGTGTTTTTGCCAATGTGGACCATCTTCGTACCCGTATCGGCTTGCTGCATGTTGTTGGTCACGGCCACCGAATAAAATTCGCCGATGGAGTTGTCGCCTTTCAAAATCACCGAAGGGTATTTCCACGTAATCGCCGAACCCGTTTCTACCTGAGTCCATGAGATTTTGGAGTTGGCCCCGTCGCAGATACCGCGTTTGGTAACGAAGTTATAAATGCCACCTTTGCCGTCTTTGTCGCCTGGGTACCAGTTTTGTACGGTGCTGTATTTGACCTCGGCGTTGTCGTGGGTTACGATTTCTACCACGGCGGCGTGGAGTTGGTTCTCGTCGCGCATGGGAGCGGTGCAGCCTTCGAGATAGCTCACGTACGAGCCCTCGTCGGCCACGATGAGGGTGCGCTCAAACTGCCCCGTGCCAGAGGCATTGATGCGAAAATACGTGCTTAGTTCCATCGGGCAGCGCACGCCTTTGGGGATGTAGCAAAACGAACCGTCGGAAAATACCGCGCAATTTAAGGCACTGAAAAAATTGTCTTTGGGAGGAACTACCGAGCCTAAATATTTTCGGATCAATTCGGGGTAATCTTGGATAGCCTCGCTCATGGAACAGAAAATAATGCCCTGTTTTTTGAGTTCGTCTTTGAAGGTTGTTGCTACCGAAATCGAATCAATAACGGCATCTACGGCCACGCCCGAAAGTCGTTTTTGTTCGTTGAGCGAAATACCCAACCGCTCAAAAGTACGGCGAAGCTCAGGGTCAATGTCTTCCAACGACTTTACCTCTTTTTTCTGAACGGGGGCCGAGTAATATTTAATTGCTTGATAATCAATAGGCGGATAATGAACGTTGGGCCACTGAGGCTCTTTCATTTCTTGCCAAATCTTGAACGCTTTCAAGCGCCATTCCGTCATCCATTCGGGTTCGTTTTTCTTGGCCGAAATCCACCGAACGATGCCTTCGTTCAACCCCGGAGGAGCTTCTTCGGCTTCTATGTCGGTCACAAATCCGTACTTATATTCTGACGTGGTGATTTCTTCTAAGATTTCTGCTTGATTGCTCATAGTTTGTTAATATTTCTCTTTGTATTTTGTCTAAATAACACAGAATTGGCCTATTCTGTTCTGAAATAGCCCGCAAAATTCTTGAAAATTCTTCAAAAGTTCACCCTTTTTTGCTCAATAAGGCTTAAAACCCTTGGCGCGGAGGGCAGCGTAGAGGTCGTTGTCTTGTTCGTTTTTGAGCAACGACCCAATAAAAGGTGGCACTTCGGGCATGGTTTCGAGGTCTTTGAGGTCGTCGGAGGAAACTTTGGCCCAGAGCAATAGTTTAATCCAATCAATCAACTCGCTCGTCGAAGGTTTCTTTTTGAGGGCTTTGACGTCGCGCACCGCAAAAAACGTTTTTAAGGCGCGTTCCAGTAGTTCTTTGTCCAACTCAGGATAATGCACCTGCACGATTTGCCGCATGGTGTCGCGGTCGGGGAAGCGGATGAAGTGAAAGAAGCACCGCCGCAAAAACGCATCGGGCAGTTCTTTTTCGTTGTTGGACGTGATGATGACAATGGGCCGCTGCTTGGCCGCAACGGTGCGGTCGAGTTCGTAGCAATAAAACTCCATGCGGTCAAGTTCTTGGAGCAAGTCATTCGGAAATTCAATGTCAGCTTTGTCTATTTCGTCAATCAACAAGACCACTTGCTCGTCTGCGTCAAATGCTTCCCAGAGTTTGCCTTTTTTGATGTAGTTTTCTACTTCATACACGCGCTTTTCGCCGAGTTGAGAGTCGCGCAGGCGCGACACGGCATCGTACTCGTACAAGCCCTGGTGCGCCGTGGTAGTGGACTTGACGTGCCAAGTGATGAGGCGTTTGCCGAGGGCGTTGGCCACTTCGTAGGCCAGCATGGTTTTGCCCGTACCTGGCTCACCCTTCAACAAAAGCGGCTTTTGGAGACTGACGGAGGCATTGACCGCCACGGCCAACTCGCGCGTAGCGACGTATTTTTCGGTGCCTTGAAATTCCAGATTCATGCGTGGTTTTTAGGTTTGTGTTGATTGATTATACTTTTTTTATTCGGTCGGGGTTTTCGCTTACAAAAGCGGCCCAATTGCCTTTTTTCGCGCCTTTCTTTTTGGCCGAAGCCGAGGGCAGACTGTTGGCGTGAAAATGATGACAAATCGCAATCGCCACGGCGTCGGTGGCGTCTAAATATTCGGGCTGAAGGTCTTGACGCAGAATACTTTGGAGCATATACGCCACCTGTTCTTTGGAAGCATTGCCGTTGCCCGTCACCGACATCTTCACGGTCTTGGGCGAATATTCTACAATCGGGATGCTGCGGTTGAGGGCGGCGGCCATCGCTACGCCTTGGGCGCGCCCGAGTTTGAGCATGGATTGGGGGTTTTTGCCGTAGAATGGGTCTTCGATAGCCATCTCATCGGGCAGGAACTCGTCTATCAGTTGGGTGATGCGGTCAAAAATTTTCTTTAATTTCAGTTCGTGGGTGCTATATTTGTCGAGTTTAAGGACGCCGTACTGTATTAGTTCGATGCGGTTTTCGATAATGCGAATGATTCCGTAGCCTGCGATGCGGGTACCAGGGTCCACGCCTAAGATTATTTTTTCGTTCAATTGGTCTTGCATGACGCAAAATAACACTTCATCGCCCGTTTCCCGCACAAATACCCTCAAAAAAATCATTTTTTTGGTAAAATTCACTCTTTTGGCGGCTATGATGTGGTATTTGTACGTGACATTGCAGGCCAAAAATCAAAGTCTATTGGACGTTTGGACATTGCTTCAACAACAGATTTCGACGATTCACGGTGTAGAATTAGTATTGGTAGTATTTCTAACGCCGTTAAATTGGGCGTTTGAGGCGCGTAAATGGCAGGTGTTGGCCCAGAAGATTGAGTCAATTACTTTTTGGCAATCGCTCAAAGGCGTGTTGGCAGGATTGGCTTTGGGCTTTTTTATGCCCAACAACGTGGGCGATGCCGCAGGAAGGGTTTTGTCGCTGCAAAGTCGCGCTCGGCTCACGGGCGTGGGGGCGGCCTTGCTGTCCAACGGTTTGCAGTTTTATGTGTCGCTGCTCTTTGGTACGCTGGGTTGGGGGTATTTGCTTTGGCAGCAGCCTTCGCTCCAAAAAGCGTGGAATTGGGTTTTGCTGGGGCTGTTAGTGGCGACGCTGCTGTTTGGTATTTGGTTGGTGAGCAAACGCCAAAATGTCGAAAAATACTTAGAACAATTTGGGTGGTTTCGTTGGATAGAACCTTACGTGGACGTGATAGCACACTACCGACTCTCTGAAATCCGACGGGCTTTTCGGTGGGCATTGGGGCGGTATGCCGTGTTTACGGGGCAGTTTGTGCTGCTGCTGTACGTCTTTGAAGTAAATCTCAACACAGCTCAAACGCTTTCGTCGGTTTTCTTGGTTTTTTTTGCCAAAACCCTCATTCCTGCGCTCAACTTTTTGGGAGATTTGGGCATCAGAGAAGCATCTTCGATGTATTTTTTTAGTTTTTACGCCGTTTCTCTTTCTCATATTGTAGCTACGACACTTACGCTTTGGTGCGTCAATATCCTCTTGCCAGTGCTGGTGGGTATCGGGTGGCTGATGCAAATGAAATGGGTAGGACGGAATAAGGAAGAGCGAAACAAGGAATAACGGAAACGTCAAACGGTTCAAACTTTTAGAAATGCTACAAACGGCTGTATTCATCCTATTACTCTGCTACGCGCTTGCGTGCGCGTGGTTGTGTTGGCAGTGGTGGAAGATTCCTGTGCGTCCCGTAAGTATTCAGTCGTTGCCAGCCAATTTTAGGCTGTCGGTCGTCATTCCTGTACGCAACGAAGCCGCACACATTGGGGCGTTGTTGGAGGATTTAGTGAAGCAAACGCTGCCTAAACATGCGTTTGAGGTCATCGTGGTCAATGACGCTTCAACTGACGATACGGTACAGATTGTCAGACACTTTCAAAGGAGAAACAACCTTCATTTGACCTTGATTGACCTGCCCGAAATCGCGCATACATCCCCCAAAAAACGCGCTATCACGGAAGCATTGCAAGTAGCTTCGGGGCTGTTGATAGTCACGACCGACGGCGATTGTAGGGTAGGAGAGGAGTGGCTCGCAAGCATTGCACATACGTACTTGCAAACGGGCGCGAAGCTCATAAGTGGCCCCGTGGTGCTTGATGGAAATGGTAGCAATGAGCCGTTATCAGTGATTGACTGGGTTTTTAGGTGGTTTCAGACGATAGAGTTTTCGAGCTTGATTGGAACGGGGGCGTGTTTGTTGGAGGCGGGTACGCCTACCATGTGCAACGGTGCCAACCTCGCCTACGAGCGTGCAGCTTTTGAGGCGGTAGGCGGGTACGCGGGCGTGGAGCATTTGGCTTCGGGCGATGATGAGTTTTTGTTGCAAAAAATAGCCCAACGTTTTCCAGGTCAAATCTACTTCTTGAAAAACGGAAAAGCCGTTGTCAGTACCCAGCCACAGCCTTCTTGGCGCTTGTTTTATCGGCAACGGGTGCGGTGGGCAAGCAAGTGGGCGGTCAATCGCCGCGTGGCTACGATGCTCGCGGCGGTGTTTGTATTTTTGGTCAATGTGGTCACGTTGGGTTTGTTCTTTGCGTTTATTTTTAGGGATGTCGCTGAACCATCGTTGGTATTACTCATGTTGCTAAAATGTGGTCCCGAATTTGTGTTTTTAGCTTTGATGATGCAATTTTTTAGAAAAAAAACGCTGATTTTTGCCATTCCTTTGATACAAATTGTCTATCCACTGTACGTCTTATTTTTTGGGCTTGCCGCCCAACAAAAAGGCTACGAATGGAAAGGAAGAAGACTGAAATAGACCAATCATTACTACCACAAACAAAAATGACAAAAACAGCACTCATTACAGGCGGAACCAAAGGAATAGGCTACGGCGTGGCCGAAGTCCTCGTTAAAGAAGGCATGAACGTCGCCATCACGGGGCGTACCCAAGAGACAGTAGAAGAAGCGGTGGCATCGTTGAATCAAATCCGCGCGGGGGCGGCTATCGGTTTTGTGTCAGACGCGCGTGACTTTTCCTCCCAACAAGCGGCGGTTGAAGGGGTTTTGCGGCAATGGGGGCAGTTGGACGTACTCGTGGCCAACGCAGGCATTGGGCATTTTGCCTCTATCGAAAACCTCACCCTTGAGCAGTGGCACGAAACCATTGATGTCAATCTCACGGGCGTATTTTACAGTACCAAAGCGGCTTTGGCAGCCTTGAAAGCCTCACAGGGTTATTTGATTACGATTGCGAGTTTGGCGGGGACCAACTTTTTTGCCAACGGCTCGGCTTACAATGCCAGTAAGTTTGGACTCGTGGGGTTCTCGCAGGCGGTCATGCTCGATGTACGCAACGCGGGCGTGAAAGTGACCACCATCATGCCAGGCTCCGTAGCGACCTACTTCAACAATCACACGCCCAACGACGCCGATGCTTGGAAGATTCAGCCCGAAGACATCGGACAAATGGTGGCCGATTTGCTCAAAATGAATCCGCGCACTCTCCCCAGTAAAATCGAAGTAAGACCCACTACCCCGAAGTAAGCAGGCGAAGCCAAAGGAATATACGGATAACGAATACCCAAATAACGGTTAAGAACATAATGGCATTTTACAAAGGATTAATATTGCAGAGTTTGGAAGAGTTTCGCCGCGAGGCAGACAGCGGTGTGCGGCAGCGCGGACGGCAAATTTACAAAGATGGAGGTGTAAAACTCGTTTCATTTGATGGCGAGTATTACGAAGCCAAGTTTAAAGTTGAAAGCCAAGGCGGGGGAGGTAAATACGATGTCGAATTTAGCGACATGGACGAGGCCGACGCGATGGAGGCCGATTGCGACTGTCCGTCGGATTACTACCCCTGCAAGCATGCCGTAGCAGCTACTTACGCGCT